>JBAYCP010000001.1:0-27772 GCA_041668665.1 Bacilli bacterium
ACAAGATGGCGATGTTGTAAATCTTGGTTTTGGGGTTCCAAATTTAGTCTCTGAATATGTCCCGAGTAACATTCACGTTATTTTTGACTCAGAAAATGGTGTTCTAGGAATGGGACCATCCCCCAAACCTGGGCAAGTGGATCCTGATATTGTGAATTCAGGAGCACAACCAGCCACAATTCTTCAAGGTGCTTCGTATTTTGATAGTTCGATGTCTTTTGCTCTCATTCGTGGCGGGCATGTTGATGTAACTATCTTAGGAGCCCTTCAAGTTGACCAAGAAGGAAATCTTGCAAACTGGAAAATTCCAGGCAAGATGGTTCCGGGTATGGGAGGAGCTATGGATTTGGTGATTGGTGCGAAAAAAGTCATTGTTGCGATGACTCACTCGCAATCAGGAGCTGCCAAGATATTAAAGAAATGTAGCTTGCCTCTCACCGCTGTCAAAGAAGTTGATTTAATTGTCACGGAACTCGCCGTTTTTAAAGTGACAGAAAAGGGCTTGGTTTTAACGGAACTTGGACCAGATGCTACCATTGAAACGGTAAAAGCACAAACAGAAGCCGAGTTCATCATTAGCCCTAATCTAAAGTCGTACGCTTTCTAACACTTGAATAGGAGGAAAAATCATGATTCGTAAATTATCAAGTGCTTGTACGAGATTCATGGAACGTTATTTGCCCGATGCGTTCCTCTTCGCCGCGATACTAACTGTTATTGTCTTTGTTGGTGCGATGCTTGCCACAGGTTTAGGACCTGTCCAAATGATTCGCTTTTGGGGCGATGGGTTCTGGGCTCTGTTAGCTTTCTCTACTCAAATGGCACTGGTTGTGTTGCTTGGTAGCACCATGGCACGGTCCAAACCATTCGATAAATTAGTCAAAAAAATCGCCAAATCCTGTAAAACGCCTTTGCGTGCTGCCTTCATTATTACCGTCTTCTCTGCAGTTGCCTTTTGGATCAACTGGGGAATCGCATTAGTGCTTGGCGCAATGCTTGCTCGCGAAATTGCAAGAGAAGTAAAAGGTGTCGACTATCGGTTACTCATTGCAATGAGCTATTCTGGAATTTGTATTACCCAAGGCGGTATTGGTGGTTCCATTACCTTACAAGTCGCTTTGGCGGGTGCATTAAGCAAGATTGCTCCCTCTGTATTCGTCGCTGCCGACCTTATTCCAATTACTCAAACCATCTTTTCACCTTATAACTTAGTGATTTGTGCCTTGTTTGCAATCATTATGCCATTTGTCGCAGTCAAAATGCATCCTAAAGCAGAAGAAACCTTTGAAGTGGATCCTGCAATTCTCGCCGATGCAAAGATTGAAGAAAAGAAACTAACCTATAAAGAAATGACGCCAGCCGAACGAATTGAAAATTCAAAAATCGTTTGGGCCATTATTGTTGTTCTTGGATTCGCATACATTGTCTATCATTTTGTAACAAAAGGATTTGATCTCAATATTAATATTACGAACTTCATTCTACTGATGGTTGGTGTCTTATTACACGGACCTAATTTAATTAACTATGTAAAAGCAATTGCTGCATCCATACACTCGGTGGCAGGCGTTATGCTGCAATTCCCATTCTATGCAGGGATTATGGGCATGATGATTGGGACCAATGGAAGTGGCGTTAGCTTAGCAAGTGTGCTTTCGAACGCATTTGTCGCTATTTCAACGGTCAAGACTTTCCCATATTTCACCTACCTTTCTGCAGGAATTGTTAACTTCTTTATTCCTTCCGGCGGTGGCCAATGGGCCGTTCAAGGGCCGATTATGATGGTTGCTGGAGATTCCTTAGGAGTCGAACCTGCAAAAACGGTTATGGCAATCTCGTATGGAGATGCTTGGACCAATTTGATTCAACCATTTTGGGCACTTCCCACCCTCGCAGTTGCAAAATTGAAAGCACGCGATATTATGGGCTATCTTGTGGTTGCTCTCATCGTCTCTTTCATTATCACAACCTTTGGGTTGCTTGTGTTAGCGTAATAAGATATCAATAGAAAAGAGGAATGTCAATGAAGAAAGTATATATTGTGGATGGAGTTCGTCTTCCAGTTGGAGCTTTTGGAGGATTCTACCGCAATCAATTGGCACGTGATCTTGGTGCTGCAGTTATTAAAGAGCTTGTTCAACGGACTGGGATTAACCCTAGTGAAGTGGATGAAGTTGTCGTTGGTAACATTATTCAAACCGATGATAAAGGCAACCCAGGTCGTGAAGCTTGGCTCAGTGCAGGAATGCCCCTTGAGGTTCCTGCTTACACCATTAACATGAATTGTGCCTCGGGCTCCAAAGCAATCGCCAATGCAGCGACTTCCATTATGGCTGGCGAAGCCGAAATGGTTGTGGCCGTTGGTATGGATAGTATGAGTAATACCCCCTATGCGTTGCGTCAAGCACGTTATGGATATCGTATGGGTGATGGTGTATTGAGCGACTTATTAACAGATCTTTTAGTTGGAATGGGGATGACCGCTGAACGCTTAGCGGAACGTCACCATATGACTCGTGAAGAAATCGATGCATTTGCTGTTCGAAGCCAGCAAAATGCTACCAAAGCATGGTCCAACCATGAATTTGATGAGCAAATTGTTCCGTTTACTTATACAGCAAGAGGAAAAGAATACACTCTAGCCAAAGATGAAGGTTTTAAACCTGAAACAACGCTAGAAACCTTAGCCAAACTACGTCCTACTTTCAAAAAGGATGGCGTGGTCACAGCAGGAAATTCTTCGACAATTAACGATTGCGCTGCTGCGGTCTTGGTTGTTTCTGAAGAGAAACTTGCGCAACTAGGGAAAAAGCCATTACTTGAAATTGTTGGTTTTACCGCTGCAGGAGTGGATCCCTTAGTAATGGGGATTGGTCCAGTTCCAGCTGTTCAGAAATTGTTAGCAAAAACAGGACTTGCTGTTGCGGATATTGATGTATGGGAGTTGAATGAAGCGTTTGCTTCTCAAGCACTAGCCGTCATCAAAGAGTTAGGTCTCGAACCCTATATGGATCGCATTAACCCCAACGGATCAGGGATTTCACTTGGCCATCCAGTTGGAGCAACAGGCGCCATCTTAACCACTAAAATCGCCTATCACATGCGCAAAAATAACCTTCGTTATGGGATTGTTACCATGTGTGTAGGAGGAGGACAAGGGTTTGCACTTCTAGTGAAAAACCCTAACGTTTAAACGATTACTCTTGTCAACAAAACCATTGTTGTTTTCTCCTAAAAAAAGAGACCGGAAGGTCTCTTTTTCATTCATTTACATTCGTTGGTGGATAAGGTTCGAGTAAGGAAGAAGGATTCATTAGTATTTTTTTCCAAAGTCGCATGCTATTCACAAAATAGAGACCATCACAGAAACGCTCGTCGACGACAACCCCGACCTTCATCATCCGTTCGACTCTTGGCTCTTCTTGAACAACGACCATTTCGTCGCGGTCTTTTCCAAATCCGAGGAATATTCCTGTTGTTCCAAATTCATAGCAATGATGATATAATGCATCCCCGTTGATCGACTTTAAAAAAGTTAAGAACATACTATTATGAAATGGGCTCGTTTCAATAATGCTAGCAGGCAACCAATTATGACGATCGAGAAAGCCCAGAAACTTTACTGCCAATGCGATTAGCCAGTGGGGAGCAGATGAAAGAAAATTAGCTAATTTATCGGCATCATTATAGACATCATCCCCAGTATTATCACTTATTGTTTGATTGAGAAGTGTATGAACTTCACCAATGGTTTCGTTTCCTTTAAAATGGATTTTGACTGTCGTATCCTCGCTCTCATCGTTGAGTTGCTTTTTGACTACAAAGGCTACCGCAATATCATGATGTTGATAGATTTTTTTATTCATTACAAAACGGTTGAGAGAAGGGCGCATTGCAAAGAGCCGCACCAACGATGCTACTAAGACATCCATGTAGGTATAAGAATCATTACCACTATTCCGTTGTTCTTCCAAAAATCGTAGAACAGGGGACCATGGAACATCAACGGTTGTCATATTCATTGCATCGTAGCGTTTGGGCATAATATGAGGGACTAATTTCTGATAAGGATTGATCTCGCGCACATAAAAACCATCGGGGCGTTTTGCCATCGTATTGTTCTCCTTTGATTGTGGGGGGTTATGTTTGTCGATCCATGAACCCGATTTCCCTTTTTGCAGGGATGGTTCTATTTTACCTTTTTTATAAGAGAAAGTAAAACATCTCGTTTGCACCATAAAAAACCCCGATGCTTGGGCCTTTAAAATAGTAATAAGGGAGTAATATGTTTAGAAATCTAGAAAATCATGATATGCTTGGAGTAGGATGATATTCATCCATGAAATGATTGTTATAGGCTTACTAAGGAGGGATAAGCGTGGAACTCTATCAAAATTTTGCGATGCATTATGATTCAATATTCCCTGTCAGTGGAAAAACTGTTGATTTTCTTCATCAACATTTTGAGACGGGTGTATTGCTCGACTTAGGATGTGCAACCGGTGGATATGTTGCAGAATTGACATCCTTAGGATATGCTACAAAAGGGCTAGATCTCGACCCCACTATGATTGAAGTAGCAAAGAACAAACATCCTGATATTGCTTCTCACTTTTATGTTTCCAATCTCGTTGATTTTGATACTACCATTCATTATCATGGAATGTTTTGTATTGGCAATACTTTGGTTCATCTTCCCAATGAATCTTCCATGTTGAAATTCTTTCAACGAGTGTATCATGCACTTGAAGACCACGGCACATTCATTCTTCAAATCGTTAATTATGATCGTATTCTATCAAAGAAGATCGAGGCATTGCCAACTATTGAATTGAATGGGCGACGGTTTGAACGCTCCTATCGACATGAAAACAAGAAGATCGTTTTTCAAACAGTGTTATCGTATCAAGAAGAGCGGTATGAGGCAGAAACGATTTTACTACCTCTGCAATCGAATCATCTTCTACGTTTGCTCCAACAAGCGGGTTTTTCATATCTTGAATGTTATGGAGGATTTGATGGCGCTATTTTTCAACCATTCTCTTCTTTTGCCCTGGTGGTTGTTGCTTCTAAGGAGTTATCAAAATGAGTCCTTTTCGAGAAGATAACTACACCAAGTGGTGGAATCAAAAACGTGCAATAATTTTTGCCGTTACACGATGGAATAAGACATTGCGCGCAAAAATTCATAAATTTGATGGGATTCAAACCATTGCATGGATCAATATAAAGGAAGGGATGAAAATCCATTATCAAATGGATCTTCAAGAAGGCGAAGCGAAGCTTTTATTGATTCACAAGAAAAACTGGATTCTAATCAGTGATTGCTCCTGCCAGGGGGTCACTTCTTCCTTGAATCCGGGAATGTATCGACTTCGTGTCGTAGGGAATCATGCTAGCTTAACGTGCACCATACAAAAAAATGCTCAACACATTTAATACTGTGTTTATTGTAAAAATTTCATTTACTTGATAAAATTGTCCTATATTCATTAGAAAGGAAGAGGAAGATGAAACGTAAAATTGTAGCGTTCTTTTTTTCATTGATCATGATGGTTGGGATTTCTGCATGTTCGAGCAAAATTAATGCGATTGAACAAGCCTTTATCAATGAAGGGTATCAATGGCAAAAAGTCAGTGAAGTTGATAGTGAGACACAGCAAGCAGGAGTTAAGGCCGTTTATACCGCGACGAAAGGGTTTACAGGATTAGCCATTATTATCGAACTACAAGGCAGCGAAGAAGTTGCTGAAGTGGTTCAAGCCATCAAAGAAGATCCGAATTTTGATGGAGAAGCGTTGCTTCGCACTTTGTTAAATGCCTTTACAGACTCTCCATTAACCAATGGAAATTGCGTCCTTATCACTTTGACACAACAGGCACAAGAAATTTTTCAAAATGCTTAAAATGGGGGGATATCCCCATTTTTTATTGCTATAATACAATCAAAAGGGTGATGGTATGAATAAGGGAATGAAAACGTTTAATCTTGGATGGAAGATTGCTATTATTTTGATTGCACTTACTGGAATCTTGATTCAACTTGGTATCTTTCAAGGCGTCTTGAATTTATATATATTTCATTACTTTACCATTTTGAGCAATGTATTTGCGGTCGTTATCCTTTCCACCTCTGCTCATAAAATTCTTTCAACTCCCCCCAAAAATCTTCCTTACACGTGGGCTCCCTTGTTAAAAGGAATGGTGCTCATGTGTTTAATGATTACAATGATTGTATCCCATTTTCTATTAAATCAATATTTTCAGATGACCGGGATTTTAGGAATCTCCGTTACCTTGCTACATTATGTCGTGCCTTTCATGGTACTTATTGATTATCTGTTGTTTGACTCAAAGGGATGGATGAGAAATAAAAGTCCCCTACAATGGATAATGGCTCCACTCATTTATGTCGTTTATGCTTTGATTGCTGCACAAATCGGCGATGGAATTGGTTATGGAAATTCTCGCTATCCTTATCCTTTTCTTGATGTTGAAATCCTGGGCTGGTCCACAGTAATTCTCATTATTTTTGTCATGGCCATTGCCATTCTTTTTCTGGGCTATCTCTTTGTTCTTTTTGACTCCATTTATGTGCGACACTCTACGCGATCATAACATTTTTTCAAGCAACCTATATTAAAAAAACACCTGAAATCAAAGGGATTTTTTATAAACATTATTGGATTTTAAAATTTATTTTTCCAATTAAAAAATTCATTATTGCAATTTGAAAAAAACGCGTTATAATGTTCCTCGTAAAATGATTTTCTCAAGTCGTTTTACGTCTTTTTTTAGGGGTAGAAACCCTATCCTCTGGCAAGCCAGATGAAATTAGAAAGGAATCGAGGAAAAAGAATGAAACCTATTGTCAAACTACTCGCCGTTACTGTTAGTCTTGGTCTTGCCGTACCCACTTCCAGCTGTGGAGTGGTTGAGTTGGTTCAATGCATTGGCAAAGATCAACTAAAAATTTTTAACTGGGGTTCATACATTGACCCCGAATTATTACAAGCTTTTGAAGAAGAATACGATGTATGTGTCAGTTATACGACTTACGGAAGTAATGAAGAGGCCATTGCGAAGCTGAAGAGTGGGGAAGTCTTTGATATTATTGTTCCTTCCGACTATGGAATTGAGCAATTGGTTCAAGAAGACTATATTCAACCCATTGATTGGACACGGGTTACCTCCGTGCAACCAAATGACGAAGATGCCGAGACTCCTCAACTTGCGAATGACCTTCAAGTCGTTTTGGATAAATTATCCGCAGGTACCGAACAAAAAACTGGATTTGACTATCTTACCTATGCTGTCCCATATTTTTGGGGAAGTGTTGGTATTGTTTATGATACGACTACCGTAACCCTTGATGAGTTGGAAGACCAACAATGGAATATTTTTTCCAATAAAGTTCCAGGACGTGATTATGCCTATTACGATACTTCACGCGATGCCTTTACGCCGGCCTTGAAGCAGTCGGGTTATTCCATCAATACCACCACAGCCGCTGAAATTCAAGAAGCCAAGCAATGGCTGATTAACCAAAAACAAGCATTGGGTAGTTCCTTGTCTTATGTAGTTGAAACCGTTATTGAAGACATGGCGGCAACGACCACCAATGGCGATCCTGCCAATCGTTACGATCTTGCCTATATGTATTCAGGAGATGCTGTGTATGCCATGAGTGAAAACTCGGCATTAAGTTTTTTTAAACCTACTGTTGGAACAGATATTTGGGTTGATGGAATGATTCTTCATAAAGACGCTCCTCAAATGGACCATGCTTATGAATTTATCAATTTCATCTTGCGTCCTGAAAATGCCAAAACCAATAGTCTCTATGTAGGCTATAGTTCTCCTTTAGAAGCTGTCTATACTGATTTACTGGCTAATGAGTTTTCAGACTATGCTCACGCTTATCGAATTCAAGTAGGACTCAATGATGAAATTTATCGTTTTGATCCTGCAGCCAAGCGACTCATTGATGATGCTTGGGTTGAAGTGAAACAAGCGCAATAAAACATTATGACTATCCCCCTACCATATAAAAAGGGCAGGGGGATTTTTTTGATATCTATGTTAACCTTGATTGATAAATCGGTATCCTACTCCAACTTGGGTAATAATATAATGCGGTTTTGCTGGATCAAGCTCAATTTTGCGGCGTAGACTAGCCATAAAAACTCTTAAACTCTGGGCATCATTGGACTCGCCAAATCCCCAAACATGGTGAATAATAAAATTGTGAGTTAAGACCTTCCCGCGATTTTCAATTAAGAGTTTTAATAGTTTGAATTCAGTGGGGGTTAGATGAATTTCCTTTTCTCCTAATGAGACGATTCCGCTGGTCCAAGAAACATGCAATTCTTCGCATTGAAAATCATCGCTATCGGACTGTGGGCTCGATCGCATTTTTCTCTCTGCCACTCGAATTCGTGCGAGCAATTCACCCATAAAGAAGGGCTTTGTGATGAAATCATCAGCTCCAGCATCCAATGCATTGATTTTATCAAGTTCTTCCTCTCGCGCAGAGACGACTAGGATGGGAACTTGAGTTTTTTCACGAAGGGTGGATATAATCTCCATGCCATCCATATCGGGTAATCCCAAGTCCAGCAACACAACGTCAGGGGAGTTTGCATAAAACAGTGCGAATGCTTCCTTACCACTGGTTGCAACATATGATTTGTAACCCTCATCTTTTAAAAACATTTGAATTAAGGAAGAGATATATTTATCATCTTCTACAATTAATATGGATGTTAGAGGCATATTCCCATCTCCTATCGGGGTAAAGTAAATTCAAAACGAGCGCCCCCTAACGGGGAAGAGGAAGCCCGAATGGTCCCACCATGGGCTTCCACTAAAGTTTTGCAAATGACTAAGCCTAATCCAATCCCACGTTTCCCATCAGCTCCGATTTTTCCACTAGTTATAAAAGCCTCGAATAAGTTGTGCTTGATTTTAGGGTCGATTCCAGTTCCAGCATCATCGACAATGAAATTGATTGAGGTTGTTTGAGGGACAATACTTAGTTGGATCTCGCTCCCTTTGGAAGTATGAGTAACGGCATTGTTCAAAAGATTAAGCAATACTTGAACGATGGCCTTGCCATCCATTGGTATGGCAAGTAGTTCATCGGGCTGAGACACCGAAAAATGCCGTTCATCCAATCGAACAGTGAGAGATACCGCTTCATTAATAACATCATCGATAACTTCTAATTGTTTTTTGACTTGTAAAGTACCATTATCAATACGAGCCATATTTAGCATGTTTTCGACAAGAGTAGTGAGCCAAACCGATTGATCTTTAATATCTTTAATGAGTTCTTGACGATCTTCCAAAGAAAGAGACTTTCCTCGCTCAAGTAGGAAACTACTTGCTCCAACAATCCCGGTTAATGGTGTGCGTAGATCATGAGAAACGCTTCGTAATAAATTACTCTTTAAGTGTTCTCGTTCCATTTCGATTCGAATCGCTTCTCGCTCCCGGTTAATGAATTCGCGATCTAGGGCTACTCCGAGTTGATTGGCTACGGCGTGAATTAATCGCGAGGTAGAAGGGGATAATCCATTGTTCGGAATAGCAATGTGTAGCGTTCCTAACGATTTAGCAAATCCAGGAACATCAAAGTTGATAGAAGTCGCAGGGTCATCGGTTGTTCTTTTTGTGGAGGATGGTGGAAAAAATTCACCATTCAAATTAAGGGAATCTCGAATAAAAATGAGTGCTTCCTTCACTATAGAGTCTTCGCCGGTGACATTAAGTAATCGTTGATTAATCTCATACAAAAAGGTGGCATTCTTTTCGTTCTGTCGTGCTAAGTCACTTTGTTGTTGCAAGCGAGCAGTTAAACTCGAAGAAAGCGTGGCGGCAAGCAAAAAAACAATCATCAAGACAACGTCATTACTTTCATAGGCAGTAAAAGAGAATAAAGGCTCAGTAAAAAAGAAATTGAACATTAAAACGCTTAATAAGGATGCGATGATTCCATATCGATACTTGGTTGTTACAACAGTAACAACCAAGACACCGACCATGAATATCATTAACACATTTTCTTTATTGATTCCCCATTGGCTTACAAGGAAGGAGAGTCCTAAGGTGACAAGTAATACTGTTACAAGTCGAAGCGCTTGGTGTTTCAATCAGATCGCCTCCACGCTTCTATTTTATCATATTTAAGACTTTATCGACATCTTCGGTATGACCCATCACAATCAAGTGCTCTTCTACAGAAAGTACATGATCCGCCGGTGGCATGGGGGCAAGATGACTATTCGTACGAGTCGCCAAAATACTGAGGCGATATTTGACCCGAAAATCAAGTTCGCGGATACTCTTGCCAACCCATAGGTCAGCGACTGGAATTTCATAAATGGATACTTCATTGCTTAATTCAAAATAATCAAACAAATGATTCGAACTGCATCGCATCGCTAATCGTTCTGCCACTTCTCTTTCGGGATCAATCACTTCATCGGCACCATTGCGAAGTAGAAACTTTTGATGGATATCTCGAGAAGCTTTGCTTATTACACGCTTAGCCCCTAATTCTTTTAATAAACTAGTAATCTCCAAACTGCTTTGAAAGTTCGTGCCGACGCAAACGAAACAAATATCAAAATTGTTTACGCCAAGGGACCGTAATACTTCTTCATTGGTACAATCTCCAATTTGTGCGCTCAGTGAATATTGAAGCATATCTTGAAGGGTTTCTTCTTTCTCATCAACAATCATTACTTCATTTCCTAATTCGTGTAATTGTCGGGCTAAATGTTTTCCAAATCGCCCCATTCCGATAACTAACATTGATCGCATTGATAATTCCTCCTAACCAACGGTTACTTTTCCAATTGGATTTTGAATACAACTTTGTGGTTTGCGTTCCGTAAAGATTAAAGCAAACGTTAGACTTCCCACTCTTCCAAAAAACATTAATGTTATAAGAACAACTTGAGAGGCAGCGCCTAAGATAGGAGTAATGCCAAAGGATAATCCGACGGTTCCCATAGCAGACACGATTTCATAGAGTAAAGGAAACAAAGAGAAACCAGGATTGAGGGAAGCGACAATCAATGTTCCTCCAGTGATTAATAGAAGATTCACGGTAATGACCGAAGCGGCGCGACGCAGGACATTATCTTCCAACCGTCTCCCAAACACTTGGTTATCCTTCGTTCGCATCATATTGGCACGTAAGGATAATAGCAAAATAGCAATGGTTGTCGTCTTGACGCCCCCAGCTGCCGATCCAGGACTCCCTCCAATGAACATATAGATTAATTGGATAAAATGAGTAGCAGAGGTAAGAGAAGTGGGGGATATCATCGTAAATCCAGCGGTACGAGGGGTAATGGATTCAAAAAGAGAAGTTGATAATGCTGCTGGAATGGAAAGACCTGCTAAAGCATTGTTTCTTTCCAATACAAAGATCAATATTGCCCCTCCAACAATGAGAAGAAAGGATGTGCTAAGAACAAGCTTAGAATGTAATTGCATTTTTCGAAAACGAAATTTAGAGTGTAATGCATCATCCCAGACATAAAACCCAATTCCACCTACAAAAATAAGAGCGGATAGAGTAAGACCAATGGTAATATCGCCACGAAACCCAGTGAGAGATCCAAATGCTTGAAAGCGCCCCATGAGATCAAACCCCGCATTGCAAAAAGCCGAGATGGAGTGAAAAATGGAGTAATAGGCCCCTGTTGTCCACCCCATTTCTGGGATGAAACGGGTTGCTAATAGAATGGCTCCGAGGATTTCAAAGAAGAGTGTTCCAACTAATATTTTTTTGGTTAACTTCACAATCCCTCCAATATAGAAAGTGTTGACACTTTCACGCAAGAGACCGCGTTCTTTTAATCCGATTTTGCGGTGAAGGAAAAAGGAGATCATGGTAATGACGGTCATAAATCCTAATCCACCGATTTGAATTAACACTAAGATGACAACTTGACCAAAGATTGTCCAATGAGTAAATGTGTCGACAACAACGAGTCCAGTGACACAGGTTGCGGATGTGGCCGTAAAAAGTGCAGTTAAAAAATCTGTGGAATAGGGACTTTTTGTGGACCAAGGCAACATTAAAAGAATGGTTCCAGTTAAAATCAAAACAAAATAGCCAAATGCGATTAGTTGAGGATACGACCATCCTCGGATTTTTTGATATAAACTCATGAGTGTCGCCTCGATTCAAGTTTCGGAAAGATATTGATGATTTCGACTGCACAATCATTCATCCCTGCAAAAGAAATTATGCGATTTTTTTTATATAGACTAATATTACGAGTATCATTGCACATTGCATAGCACCGAATAGATGCATCTTGTTGTCGAAGCATACGGCATATTAACAAGTTTGTGACATCGTCATTCGATAGAGCCAAAATCGCCAACGCAGAAAGATTTTGTAAGGATGAATCGATTCTTGGAAGTGATAACACTTGATACCCATGCGCACGCAAACCATCCACCACATTCGCAGAACGGGTGGATTGACCAAAAACGATGATGCGAGGAAGAGGGGAAATCGTTGAACTGGGAATTTTTAAAAGAGCCTTACTCCAAGGGCGGAAGCATTGCCACAAAAGCACAATGATTACTAGAAAGCCAACGAATAATATGATATCAAGCAAAGCAAGCCCTCCTCTACTTCGACCATAGTATGGGGGATGGATTGTAAAGGTGCCATAAAGGTTTAGGTCGATTATATAAAGATAGTGTTAAGATACCAATCTTGTAGTTGTGATATACTTAATCCGTAAAGATGAGGTGATAATATGCTTTTTTCAAGCAAGCATTTCTATGTGCGATACTTTACGATGGATGATGTGGAAACAATGTTTACCTATCGCTCTCATCCAGAGTGCCAACGATATCAAGATTGGAAAGCCACTGATTTGGAAGAAATTCATCAGTTTTTGCATAGCATTCAAGGACGTACCATCGAAAAAGACGGTGAAACGCAGCTTGCAATTTGCCTGAAGGATAGCGATAGTCAAATTGGAGATCTATATTTTGTTCGAAATGAGGAGACTATCACGATTGGCTATACCCTTCATCCTCAATTGCATCGGCAAGGATATGGAAAAGAAATTGTCGAAGCCTATGTTCAATGGCTACAGGACAATTTTCCAAAACATGAAATCGTCGCTATGGTGCATCCAGAAAATTTAGCAAGTTGCAAATTATTGGACCGCCTTGCATTTATCAAAGAAGGTTATGAGCCCAAAGTAGACTCGATCATCTATTCGTTGCCTGCGCATTTTCCGGGATTATCAATTTGGGATATTCGTGAACATTGGGTGAATCCACTACGCACAATTTCTTCATTGTTGAACGAATGGTTTGGTATTTCTCCCACTGTTTATGGTTCCATTGGTGTTCGGTTGCAAGTGACGGTCCCTTTTGATGTCCATGATTTGGATGTATTGATTCCAGAGAAATACCTTGAATCATTACGCCCTCAATTGGAAGAGAAATTGCATCAATCAGGCTATCAAATAAAGAATGAAAAAGTTTTATGTGCTACAAAAGATGGATTTGATATCGAGTTTTCATCGCGAGAGGCTTGGGAGCATCGTTGTGATTTTCATGGAGCTGTTGAGCGAGTTCAACAAGAACTCTTCCATGTCTTATCCGTTGATGATTTACTTGCCTTGTATCAATACCTTCAGCAAGCTGATTTTCGAGATGAAAGAAAAAAGCAAAGCGATCAAGAGAAAATCACTTTGCTTCAACGCACGATTGCCTATCAAGCACGCTCACTTAAGTTTCGCTAAGAGTTCATTGAATATGGCGACGGACAGCGGTTTACTTAGAAGATATCCTTGGCCAAGTTGACAACCATTTTTAACGAGATAATCTTGCTGCTCCTTATTTTCGATCCCCTCTGCAACGATGGTATATCCAAGATTGGTTAACAATTCAATCATGGATCGGACAATAATTTCGTCTTTTCCGTTATGGTGGATTTGATTAATAAAATTGCGATCAAGTTTAACCATCTGAATGGGTAATACTTTGATATGGGTCAAAGAGGAGTATCCGGTTCCAAAATCATCCAAGGCGATTTGAACACCCAATTTACGAAGTCTCGTGGTGTTGGCGAGAGCGGACTCAATATCTTTGATAACGGCTGTTTCCGTAAACTCGACGACTATTTTGGATAAGTCGCCGTTATAGAGTTGTAAAATGGATTCAATTTCGGTAAAGTTGACATCACTTACTAAGGTTTTACTCGATAGATTGATGGATAGAATGAGGTCCGAAAAACCCGATTGTTCCCAAAGTAGTTTTTGCTGTAAGGCATGGATAAATACAAAACGATCGATGGCAAAAATTTGTCCACTTTCTTCAGCAAAGGGGATAAATGTTGCGGGAGAAATGGCACCACGTTCGGCGTCATTCCATCGTAACAAGACTTCCATTCCGACGATCTCATTGGTTTTAATGTTGTATTGAGGCTGATAATGTAATTCGAATGATCCTTCATCCAACGCAGATTGAAGACGTTTTGCCATATCAAGTTGCTCGAGATTATCATGCTCGATGCTGTCCGAATAAAACATCACTTGATCTTTTCCTTCGTGTTTGGCTCGATACATTGCAATGTCTGCTTGCTTGGATAAAGTCAAGAAATCATGTCCATGTTGATGGGATAATGCAATCCCTATGCTGAAGGATAAGTAGAAACTGTGATTAAAGATCTTCCAAGTTTTGCCAAGTTGTTTTTCCAATCCACTTAACCACTCCAGCAACTGTTGCTTGGATTCATAGGGGGAGAAGAGTACGGAAAATTCATCGCCTCCAAGCCGTGCGACATAATGTGGGGATTTTACATATTGCTTGAATACATTGGCGACATAAATTAATAATTCATCCCCTACTTGGTGTCCCAAAGAATCATTAATGTATTTGAAATTATCCAAATCAATATATAGCATGGCAAAGGGAGCTTTCCGTCGAGAAAAACGGTTGTCAACTTCGTGATCTAAGGCGACTCGATTGGGTAAGTCGGTAAGATAGTCGTGGTATGCTAAATATTCAAGTTTACGACTTACCTCTTTCTTCTCGGTGATATCAATTCCAAAGGAAACATATTCTGTTTCTCCAGAATCTTGCATGGCAATGGCGCCACTATTCCATAAGATGGAAAGCTGAGTACCAGCTTTCGTAACCAATTCGGTTTCATAATTGAGAAGACGTTCTTGTTTGACAAGGCTTAAAAACACTTTTTGTAAATTCTCTCGATTGGTGGAGTCCATGATGAGAGAGAGCCATTCTTCCCGAAAGGCTTCCGAATTATCATAACCCAATAATTCCAAAGCATAGGGATTGATGGATTTTAAATTTCCTCGGCTATCCCAGATTGTGATGAGAACAGGGGATTGACCAATAATTTCCTCAGTAATGGCTTTTTGAACCAATAAAGCTTCCTTGGTTTTTCCTAGGATTGTTGTAGTTTCAATCACCTTAGCGACATATTTTTGAATGACCAGGAGTCGATTAAAAACGAGAAAATAGATAATTCCAACGGTCAGCGCAACAAAAAGCCAGCCTTTGATTAATTGAATGGTTTGCTGGACTTGCGGGTCGGTGACCAGTGCCTCAAGAATGGTATCAGTAATTGCAATCCATAAAAACCCAAAAATGGAATAATAAAGGGCGATGATTAAAGCATCACGAGCAGGCTTCACTTGTTCGGGTGGTAAGCGAAGCGGCTCAATGGGGGGAAGAGGAGTAGAATTATTTGTGCGTTTCTCGTTCATAGAAAGACCTCCAATAGGGAATTAAGAAGCTTATATGAGTGGATGATTGACGAGAAGGATGATTTATATCTATTTTCAATATACTATATTGGATAATGAATAACTAGATGCGATTGAGAATCAAGCTTTTTTTCAATGCACATTTGGAGTGCGGTATGCTACAATATGAACAAGCAAAAGGGATTCTTTTAGCTGAGCTTTTAAAGAAGGAGAATGTTATATGAAACCGTTTTATCAGCTGAGTATTGATGAGGTGCTGCAATTCGTTAAAAGTTCAAAGGGTGGAATTACGCCAAATGAAGCTGCCATTCGTTTGGAACAAAATGGTCGCAACGAATTACAAGAGAAAAAGAAAACACCCTTGTTTATAAAGTTTTTAGCACAATTTAAAGATGTCATGATTTTAGTTTTACTTGCAGCCGCTGCTGTATCGGCAATCATTGCTATTGTTCAAAGGCATCCTTCTGAACTGATCGATTCAGGGATCATTTTAGCGATTGTCTTGCTTAATGCTACCATCGGTGTTGTTCAAGAAAGCAAAGCAGAATCTGCCATGGAAGCTCTGAAAAGTTTGAATAAACCTTTCGCAAAAGTTCGACGCGATCAGGTTATTATGAAAGTGAAGAGTTCGGAACTTGTCGTGGGCGATATTGTTTTGCTCGAAGCTGGTGATATTGTGCCGGCGGATATGCGGTTAATTCAATGTATCTCTTTAAAAATTGAAGAAGCTGCCCTAACTGGAGAAGCCGTTCCAAGTGAAAAACATGTAGAAATCATTGATAAAGACCCTGTCCCATTAGGGGATCGTCATAACATGGCATTTAGTACTGGGATGGTCGCATATGGACGTGGAGAAGGTGTAATTGTAGCGACGGGTCAGAATACCGAAGTGGGGCGCATTGCCACCATGCTGAACGAAGAAGAAGATACTGTAACCCCCTTACAAGTTCAATTATCCAAAACAGCAAAAGTGTTAAGCATCATGGTTCTTGTGATAGCTGCCGTGATTTTTGGGGCATCACTTTTACGTCAAAATCCCATCATGGAAGCATTTATGACGGCCGTTGCTATTGCGGTAGCAGCAATTCCCGAAGGATTACCTGCAGTTGTCACTATTATTTTAGCCATTGGTGTGCAGCGGATGAGTGCTCGAAAAGCCATTGTTCGACATCTTCCCTCAGTGGAGACTTTAGGGTGCTGTGAAGTGATTTGCTCCGATAAAACGGGCACACTTACACTCAATCAGATGACCGTTCAAGAGTTGTTTACCCCTACTGTCGGCACGGTGCGAACGGAGAGTGCTACTTCCGACGCCAGCATTGTTCGTTTGCGCTTTGGAATGACATTGTGTAATGACACTTCAATTGATGGAGAACGATTAATGGGAGACCCGACGGAAACCGCATTAGTTGCGGATGCTCGACGGAGTGGCCACGATGTTCTCCATTGGAAAAAGGATTATCCGCGAATTACAGAGATTCCTTTTGATTCCGTTCGAAAGCTAATGTCAACTGTCCATAATATTGAGGGGAAACCTACTGCCTTTATTAAAGGGGCTCCCGATATTCTTGTTACTAAATGTTCGTTTATTCAAGAAGGTGACATCATTCGCCCCATGACAGATATGGATCGTGAATCCATTCAATCTGCCAATAAAGCAATGGCAAAGAAAGCACTTCGTGTCCTTGCTTTAGCCATAAAGCACGAGAATTTAGAATTAAGTCATCTCGAATCCGACATGATTTTTGTTGGATTAGTAGGTATGATTGATCCTCCACGGCCAGAAGTCAAAAATGCGGTAGCAGTATGCAAAAAAGCAGGAATGCAAGCCATTATGATTACTGGTGACCATGTCGATACAGCTTCAGCGATTGCTAGTGAAATCGGGATTCTTCAAAAAGGTGATCTTGTGATTACCGGTGCGGAGTTGGATCGACTGTCGGATGAGGAATTTTTTAAGAACTTATCACATTATCGAGTCTATGCTCGTGTTAGTCCAGAAAATAAAGTACGCATTGTCAAGGCCTTTAAACGAGCCGAACTTGTTGTTGCAATGACTGGCGATGGAGTCAATGATGCACCTTCGATTAAAGCAGCTGACATTGGCATTGGGATGGGAATCACAGGAACTGATGTGAGTAAAGAAGCGGCTGATGTAGTATTAGCAGACGACAACTTTGCCACCATCATCTATGCAGTTGAAGAAGGTCGAAAAATCTATGCTAACATCAAAAAAGTCATTCAATTCTTGCTATCAGCGAACATTGCTGAAGTCTTATGTCTCTTTGTTGCAACCGTTTTTCTAAATGTGAAGTTTTTAACCCCAGTGATGATTCTTTGGGTGAATCTTGTGACCGACTCCTTACCGGTCATTGCATTAGGAATGGAAAAAGCAGAATCGGACGTGATGAACCAAAAACCTCGGAAATCCGGATCAAGCTTGTTTGCCGGTAAGACAGGACGCGATATTATTATCCAAGGAGTTATGCAAACGGTGTTGGTCTTAGCATCCTTCTCGTTAGGAAATTATGTCTTTATTGAAGGAATTTCGGACCACTCGGTTGCAATGACGATGGGCTTTGTAACCCTAATCTTCATTCAGTTATTTCATTCGTTTAATTTACGCTCTCAACAAAATTCATTGTTTCAATCCAATCCTTTTGCGAACAAGTACTTGAACATAACCTTTCTGATTGGGGTTGTGTTAACCGTCGTCGTGATAGGTTTTGATTTCATGCATGTTATCTTTGAGACACAGTCTATTCCATTCCACGACTGGGTTGTTAGTATAGGTCTTGCATTCTTGATTATCCCTATGGTGGAACTTCAAAAATGGATTGAACGACGTTTTGAAAAGCCTGAGTAAAAAGAAAAACAACCGCAGTTAGCGGTTGTTTTTATACCAATCAAGAAAGGTTTTTAATTGATCTGGGGTTTCAATATGGAAGTATATTCCATCCTTTATTTGATGCGCCTCTGCGGTTCGTTGATTAAATTTTGTGACACTACCCGTAGGTCCGATTTCCACAAAAATCCGAACATCATTCTCTAGCATAGTATTAATGGTTTCTTCCCAACGCACGGCGAGATAAACGTGATCTTCAAGAATTTTTCGTAAATCCTGTCCTGGTCGATAAAACTGACCTGAGACATTTGGAATAAAGGGAATCGTTGGGGGATTGAGTGAGATATTGGCGAGTTCCTCGGCTAATTGATGCCCGGCGTCCCGTAACATTTGAGTGTGGAATGGACCTGAAACATTGAGATAAGTTGTGTGCTTGGCGTTGGCGCGCTTCGCCAAAACATCTGCCATGGCCACGGCTTCCTTTTCTCCGGACACAATTATTTGTCCCGGACAATTGTAATTGGAACATTCAATCCATCCGCAGCTACGCGCGCGAAGCACGAGAGATTCAACAGTATCTCGAGATAGGCCAGAAATCGCAAGCATCTTTCCAATTCCTTGAGGGACCGCATTTTGCATAAATATGCCCCGTTTTCGAACGAGAACAACGGAATCATCATAATTTATGGACTTGGCTGCAACAAGGGCAGCATATTCTCCAAGAGAGAATCCTGCTACTACATCGGGAACAATACCTTCTACTTGTAACAATGACAAAATAGATACTTCTACCGTATGAATGGCGGGTTGTTGGTGTTCCGTCTTGAGCAACTCACTCGCGGGGCCATTGAAACACAAATCTGCCAAATCCATATTGAGTCGATGGGAACCACGCTCAAACCATTCGCGTACGAGAGGATAAGCATCATAAAACGCTTTGCCCATGCCTACATATTGAGTGCCTTGCCCAGGGAAAACGAAAGCAAGTTTAGTTTTCATGATTCTCCTCCTTTGGGGTTGCGTGTAATGAGCTGATTGTCAGCAGCAACTTGACAGCTTGTTCCATTTCTTCAACACTTACAAATTCATAACGACTGTGAGCATTATAGCCACCAGTTCCTAAATTAGGGCAAGGAAGTCCTTTAGCAGTTAACATGGCTCCATCAGTTCCTCCACGAATAGGCATCGAACTTGGAGTAAGTCCAATGGATTGAATTGCGCGATAGGCCAGATCAATGATGTCACGATGATGCTCCATGATGTTTCGCATATTGGAATAGGAATCAGTGATATGGACGGTAATCCATGACCCATGATGCAATTCATTGAGATAAGTAGCTGCTCGAGTCATTTGCATTTTCATGCGACGAAATTCGTTTTCATCATGATGACGGAGGAGATATTCCATGGTTGCAAATTCAACATCTCCTTGGAGCGAATGCAGATGATGAAATCCTTCATATCCTGATGTGAATTCAGGACGTTCATTTATGGGCAGCAGCTGGTCAAATTCCATGGCTAGCATGAGGGCATTGACCATTTTTCCTTTAGCTCCACCTGGATGAATCCCCAATCCGCGAATAGAGATTACTGCAGAAGCAGCATTAAAATTCTCCCACTCGACATCATGAATTTGTCCGCCATCCACGGTAAAAGCAAATGCAACGGGAAACCGTTGAAGTTCAAAATGGTCGACGCCTCGTCCAACTTCCTCATCGGGTGTGAACGCCACATAAAGCGGGCCATGGGGAAGTGAGGGGTCTTGGTGAAGAATGTCCAACATTGTCATAATTTCGGCAATTCCTGCTTTATCATCGGCCCCAAGTAAGGTCGTTCCATCGGTAACGATAAGGTGTTCGCCCACTTTATGAGACAAAATAGGAAATGATGTCGGAGAGAGTTCTACACCAGAATGACCTAAGGCAATATCTCCACCTTGATAATGTACCATCCGAGGCTGAATGTTTGAACTTGGTGCATCGGGAGAAGTATCCATGTGGGCAATGAAGCCAATTGCTGGAACATTACGATTACCCTCGATATGAGCATAAACCGTTCCTGTTTCACTGCGAAAAATGTCCTTCATTCCTAGATTTTGCAATTCTTTTACGAGTTCATCTGCAAAAACTAATTGGGAGGATGTACTAGGAGAGTCTTCGCTCATGGGAGAAGACTGGGTATCAAAGGTGACATAATGAAGAAATCGATCAACCACTGGTTGCATAGAAACCCTTCTTTCTTAAAAAAAGAATAATTAGATGGAAAGAACTTGAATGGTTTCGTCGTTTAGATATTCGGTTAATACGGGTCCATAGGACTTTACATCAAATCCCAAATCGACAAGTAAATCATAAACGCCAAGATTTCGAGCACAAGCTTGACAGGCTCCAATTTTGAC
The DNA here is from genome assembly GCA_041668665.1 of Bacilli bacterium. Lineage (GTDB taxonomy): Bacteria > Bacillota_I > Bacilli_A > RFN20 > UBA1709 > JBAYCP01. Next base: position 21,026 of record JBAYCP010000001.1, read on the forward strand.
GCCGGCGTCACGCGCTGCTAAAACTTCTTTTTGGACATCAAGATCTTCGACAACCAATTTGGCCGTAGCACCCCAAATAATGAGCTCGATATCGTTCCACCAACCACGAAGTTTTGAGTTTTTTGTATACATTAGCACCATATGTAGTGAAGTCATTTTATCGGCATTGGTCCATAAGACTGCAAGTTTTTGTTTCATAATTCAAACTCCTTTATGCTTTAATCGTAGCAAAGGACGAGAAGAAAAGCAATCGAAGCCCTCGAATAATCCTTATAAAATATGCTATAATAATAAAAGAACGGAAGGAGTGAGCGCGTGAAAAAAATATTTGCTTATGGTTTATTGCTGATGGTCACGCTTGCTTGGGGAGTCTCCTTTGTTAGTTCTAAGATTGTCCTTAATGTTATCGATCCGATTTCTTTAGGGTTTGTCCGATATCTCTTTGCATTTGGATTTCTACTAATCTTTTTTTTCGCTAAAAAAGAAACAATTGTTATTCAGAAACGAGATATTTTCCGTTTAATGGTCAGCGCAATTATTGGTGTTGCTTTGTATTTCTATGCTGAAAATACTGCTGTAAGCTATATTTCGGCTTCAACAGCTTCCATTCTTGTTTCGACATTACCCATCTTTTTAATTCTTACTAATTTTATCCTCTTTCGTGAGCGTATAAGTAGAATCAAGATGATTGCAGTCGCCGGTTCAATTCTAGGAGTAGGATTTGTTGTAGGAGGGGACATTGACCAACTTACCTGGGAATCCATCCAAGGATACTTATTTATGTTACTGGCAGTGGGAGCTTGGATTGTTTTTTCGCATACCACAATGGAACTTCGGAAACGCTATTCGAATTTAAAGATTATCACCCTTCAAGCGGGCATAACCCTTCTCGTACTTGCTCCTTTTGCAATGACGGCCATTGGACCCATTCTGTCAATGCCTCCAGTCATGTGGGGACATATCGCCTTTTTAGGAATCGTGTGTTCGGGACTTGCATTTTACTGGTATGTCTATGCGATGAAACAAATTGGCACAGTAATGAGTTCGGTTTTTATTAACCTTATCCCTGTTGTCACTGTGATTACAGGGGCTATTGTTTTACAGGAACAATTACACGAGATGCAAATTTTAGGCGGAGTTTTAATTATTGGTGCGGTAATGTTTCTGGTGTGGGATGATATGCGTCACTTGCGTCAAGCCAAGGAGACATTTCAATGAAAAAGGCGATAGTATTTGATCTGGATGGGACTTTGCTGAATAGCCTTCCCGATCTAATGGATGCTTGTAATCTTGCATTGCAGGAAGCTGGTTATCCGATCCATTCACTAGAAGATTATCGTTGGATGGTTGGGGATGGTGCGCTTGAGTTGGCACGTCGAAGTCTCCCTGAGCCGCTTCGTCAAGACGAAGGATTGGTACAAAAAATGCTGTTCCAACAAACGGAGCATTATCGTCATCGATGGCATAGCAGATCGAAGCGATATTCTGGAATTTTGAAGCACTTGCGTCTGCTTCATCAATCACCCATCTCTCTTTATGTTTTTAGCAATAAAAACGAAGACTTCGTGAAAAGTATTATCGAATACTACTTCCCGGGGGTTTCTTTTTCTGGCATAATTGGGTATTCTAAGAAGTATCCAAGGAAACCGAATCCCGAAGCGCTATTGATGAGTTTTGCCCAAAATGGATTATTGGCACAAAATGCCTTAATGATTGGAGACTCTGCCGTGGATGTGCAGACAGCCATTCAAGCGGGAATGGAGTTCATCGGTGCTGGATATGGATTTCGGGGAAGCCAAGAACTTTTCGATGCAGGGGCATTACAAGTGTGCTCCAATGTGAATCAGCTTTTTGAAGCGATTCAAAAATGGATTATTAACAAGGAGGAAAATGAATATGGAATTAATGGATGTCATCCGAACAAGACGTAGCGTACGTCGCTACAAAAGCGATCCAGTCGCGAAGGAAATCTTATGGGAGTTGGTTCAAGCAGCAACGCTAGCACCCAATGGTTCTAATTCTCAACAATGGGATTTTGTCTTTGTTACCGACCCAGAAAAGTTGGATCGAGTGGCAGAGATTATTGGAATGAGTCATCGCCAGTATTTTGGATCTGCACGGACAGATTCTTCCGCTGGGGAACGACTCGATAAAATTGTCACGATGTATACCAACTTGAGAAAAGCACCTGTGTTTGTTATTTTTTGTATCAATAAACGTAATGTATTGTTGCAACCCGACTATCAAAAATACATTGACTTGTGGGCTCAACATAGCATTGCGGCTGCCATTGAAAATTTCTTTTTAGCCGCTTGGAATCATGGACTTGGTACCGTCTGGATGGGGACTCCCTCTTGGCGTAGTGAGGAAATCAAGAAACTCCTCCAGATTCCTGATGAAGTCGAAATTGTGGCTGCCTCTCCCATTGGGTATCCGGATGAAACCCCTAAAATGCGTCCGCGCCTTCCTTTGGAAGATGTAACACATTTCGATAAGTGGTAGAAAAAAAGCGCCATAAGTGGCGCTTTTGCTTCCATCTGAACTAAAAACGGCTTACATGCCGAGAAAGAGCATTAAGACGGTGGCAATCAGGATGAGTAGGAAAGGCAAGTAGGTTTTAATACGGTCCATCGAAAGTCTCCTTTCATCGTAATCGAATGTATTATTATTATAGAGAAAGAGAATAGTTTTCGCAAGCCTTATCCCTTTTTATGATTGTCAACTTATGGTAAAATAAACCGTAGAACAAAGAGGAGCATCTGAAGATATGAACCAAACTTATTTACAAAACACCCAAGCATTATTGGATAGCATTGCAAAAGAGATTGCCTTGGAATTAAAAAAGCCAGGAATCATTCGTCCGAATCCCAAAACAAAAAGTGGAGAGGTTGCAGTGAAAGCTCCCAAAAAGGAAATGCATCGGTATGGGGTGCGTTTAACTCAAGATGGAGAAAACATGGTGTATCATTACATCCAAATGATTGCCATGGAGTTGCGCAAACAAGATAGCAAGCTTGATGATTTTTTTGCTAAGCGGGAAGCCACTGATTTGATGGGAGAATATGTTTTAAAAATTGCTTATGAAATAGCAGGAGTTCCTTTTGAATCCACCTATGCTGAAAAAATACGCCGACGGGAACTTTATCTAAAAATTAAGCTTTTCGGAGTTGTCGTTTTCATCCTATTCTTCTTAGTGATTATTATTGGGTCATTGACCTAATTTTCACTTCATTTTTTCTCTGAATCGTAGTACAATAAGCAAGGAATAGAGGAGGTAGCAACATGAGTCAAAAAGTATTAGTCGAAACATCCGCCCGCCATGTTCATCTCAGTGAAGAACATTTAGCGATTTTATTTGGTCCTGGAGCAACATTAACTCCAAAAAAGGACTTGTCGCAACCTGGCCAATTTGCCTGTGAAGAACGCGTGGAAGTCGTCGGTCCTAAAGGGAGCATTGCGCGAGTATCGGTGTTAGGACCCACTCGGGCAACTACTCAAATTGAGCTATCCATGACGGATGCCCGCTCCATTGGGATTCAAGCGCCTATTCGGGAATCGGGAGATACGAAGGCTAGTGGTTCTTGCGTTTTACGGGGGCCTAAGGGAGAAGTTGAATTAAATGAAGGTGTGATTGTTGCCAAACGGCACATTCATACGACTCCTGAAGATGCCGTGAAACTTGGCGTTAAAGACAAAGAAGTTGTGGGCTTGAAAATTCTTGGTGGCGATCGCAGTGTTATTTTAGGGGATGTCGTGGTACGTGTGAGTCCCAAATTTGCAACTGCTGCCCATGTTGACACCGATGAAGCCAATGCCGGGAACTTCAAAGGCGAAGTATGGGGCGAGATTGTTCGCATCTAGTAGAAATCGTTCGTTTTAGTAATAAAGCTCATCCAGTTGGATGAGCTTTTTTGATGGATTAGTGGGGTTGCTGAGCTTCTTTGGCCTCGACTTTGATGACGACAATGAACATCACTAAGCCGATGATAAAGAGGAGAATTAAGGAAAGAATTCCATAGCGCATATCTCCAATTTGATTGCCTGCAAGCACAGTGAATAAGCCGACTAGTGCAGGACCCATAATGGAAGCAATCCGTCCAAAGATGGAGTAGAAACCAAAGAATTCATTGGCTTTGTCTTCAGGGACAAGTTTTCCAAAATATGAGCGGGACAATGCTTGAATGCCGCCTTGTGATGTTGCTACTAAAATACCAAGAATCCAGAAGTGAGTGACCGTGCTGACAAAGAAACCAAAGATAGCAATGACACAGTACACCAAGATGGTAGCAATCAATAGATGTTTTGTTTTATACTTTTTGGATAGGAACGAAAAGAGGAGCGCAAAAAAGAAAGCAAGGATTTGTATGACTATCATAATGGGCAAGAGAGTACTTGTTGCATTAAAACTGGGATCTCCGCCACCGATGACATCATTGGCAAATGGAATGGCCATCGAAATAATAGTATGAACGCCATCAATGTAGAAGAAGTAGGCAATTAAGAATAATACAATGACACGATATTGTTTGATATTACGAATGGTCTTCCATAAACGTTTAAAACTATTGCGGATGGGATGTTCAACTTTGTCCACCCCATATTGTTGCTGGACATTTTTTGCGAATGGGATGGAAAAGAGTAACCACCACACTGCACTTAATAAGAAACAAATGCGGAAGCCATAGTCGAGTGCCCATGAGGCGGGTAGACCAGCAAGATCGGGAAGAAACTGTAAGATGAATAAGGAAATTACCAAAGGAATGGTAGAACCTCCAATGTATCCAAATGCATAACCCGCAGTCGATACTCGGTCCATGCGTTCGTCACTGGTTACATCAACAATAAATGAATCATAGAAAATATTAGTACCTGCATAACCAATCATTGAGCCAGCATAAAGAATCAAGACTACCCAGATAAGGGAAGGATCCAGGGGATAAAACGAAAGTCCTATGGAGAATAGAATGCCAAAGACAAAGAAAGCCATAAACATTTTCTTTTTCATGCCTTTGTATTCCGCATACGTTCCAAGAATCGGGGATAGTATGGCGATAAATGCGCTTAATCCTGTAGCAATAAATCCATAGATTGATCCAGCTTCCGCTGTGTTAAATCCTGCATTTTCCATGAGAATACCGTATAAGATAGGGAAGACAAATGATCCAATAATTACGGTATGAGCGCTTTCTGCCCAGTCATAAAAGATGTAACTCCACTCACGTTTGGTGAATCCGAATAGTCTTTTTAACATAGAACAACCCTTCATCGCTGCGACGATGTCCTTTCGTGCTATCTCTATTTAAGCACAAGTGAAGTGAAAACGCACTTTTTTCTTTGTTTGTCTCGTATACTTTTGGATTCAAAAACAGTATCATTAAGAGAGAATAAAGGATTGTGATGTTCGTGGAACGAAAGATTGTAGGACGTTGTGTGGATTATGCTCATGATGGCCGAGGTGTTGTTAAACATGAGGGAATTCCCATTTTTGTGGAAAATTTACTGATGGGTGAGGAAGCTGAAATTCTCATTACAGAGAGGAAAAAAGGTTTTTCGCTTGGAAGACGCTTGAAACTGCTAACGGTTTCCTCGGAGCGTATCAAGCCCACTTGTGAGATCTATAAATTTTGTGGTGGTTGTCAGCTGCAACATATGACTTATGCCGAGCAATTGCGATTTAAACAAACGAGAGTGGAAGAAGTTTTAAAACGAATTGCAGAAATCGATGTAGAGGTTGAACCCATTATTGGTATGCAAAATCCATGGCGTTATCGTCATAAAGTGCAAGTTCCATTCGGGACTAACCCTGAGGGGAAATTGATTGCTGGATTTTATCAAAAAGGAACGCATCAGATTATCGATATGGAAAAGAGTTATATTGAGGACGAAGAAGCGGATCGAGTGTTGGTAACTTTGAAAAAGTTATGCAAGCAACTAAATATTGAACCTGCTGATGTGATTCAGCGCAAAGGAGTTATCCGTTATGTCTTGATTCGTAAGTCGCGTGCAAGACAAGAGCTAATGGTGGTCCTTATCACCCGTACCGGATATCTCCCTAAAAAGCAATTACTTCTGGAAGCATTGCTGACGGCTCATCCCAATATCCGCACCATTGTGTTGAATGTAAATTCAGCAGTTACGAATGTTGTGTTGGGAGAAGAAGAACATATTCTATTTGGACCTGGATTCATTGAAGATGAACTAAATGGCCTCCGTTTTCGTATCTCAGCAAAATCCTTTTTCCAGGTCAATCCGGAGCAAACTGAAATTCTATATCAAACCGCAATGGATTATGCAAATCTCAGCAATCAAACCGTTGCCTTTGATGCTTATTGTGGAGTGGGAACCATTGGGCTTATCGCCGCCAAGCAAGCGAAAAGTGTCATTGGGGTAGAAGTAGTTCCGGCGGCAGTCAAAGATGCTCGGATCAATGCCGAACTAAACCAAATCCGCAATATTCAATTCTTTTGTGACGATGCCGCTCAGTTCATGGTCAAGATGGCTTCACGAAAAGAAAAAGTTGATGTTGTTTTTGTTGATCCACCACGCAATGGCTGTGGTGCATCGCTAATTCAATCGTTGATTACCATGAAACCCTCAAGAATTGTGTACATCTCTTGTGAACCATCGTCACTCGCAAGAGATTTAAAACTTCTCAAAGAGGTCTACAAAGTTGAAAAAGTTCAACCAGTTGATATGTTTCCACAAACATACCATGTAGAGTCTATCACGTTGCTTTCATTAAAATAG
>JBAYCP010000002.1:0-18829 GCA_041668665.1 Bacilli bacterium
AGCAAGTTGGGCGATGGGAGCTTTGGAGCCTTGAGCTTCTTCCACAAGTTGAATGATTTGAGCAAGAACAGTATCGGCACCGATACGTTCGGCACGGTAGGTAATGGATCCAGTTTGATTGATGCTACCACCGGTTACTACGTCGCCTTGTTGTTTTTTAACGGGATAACTTTCGCCCGTTAACATCGATTCATCAAGATGAGTAGATCCCTCGATGACGACACCATCGACCGCCACGCGTTCGCCTGGTTTTAAGAGAATCCAATCGCCGACTTGAAGGCGAGAGACAGGTACGACCTCGGGGAGTCCATTGGTGATGCGAGTGGCTTGCTTGGGGGTCAGTTCGATTAAGGCACGGACCGCTTGAGACGTTTTGCCTTTGGCTTTGGTTTCCAACCATTTTCCAAGAGAAACAAGGGTTAAGATCACTGCCGAGGACTCAAAATATAATTCATGCATTGCCATGGTGTCTCCTTGAACAATGCGAACGGTGGATACAAGACTATAGATAAATGCCGCAGCGGTACCAAGAGCAATCAAGGAATCCATGTTGGGATGACGCTTCCATAAGGCACGGAATCCCGTTTGATAAAAACGACGTCCCAGCCAAAGAACAGGAAGTGTAAGAATCAATTGAGTCAGTGCAAAGCCCCAAGGAGTTAACCAAGTTGCCCATGGAATGCCTATCATAGCTCCCATGGCAACAATCAGTAAAGGAAGCGTTAGTAACGCAGATCCAAGAAAGCGGAAACGCCATTTTTTCTCACTAAGTGTGGGGCCTTCTACCAAGGAAGGAGCGGTGGACTCGCGAAGGGCTAATTGATACCCTAATTCTGCCACTTGTTGGACGAACTTTGATTCTAGAAAGGTGTCATCAGTCTCTAGAGTGAGCTGTTCACTGGCATAATTCACATGAGCATGTAGTACCCCCGAAAAGGATTGTGCAGTTCGCTCAATGGTCTGAGCACAAACGGCACACGTCATTCCTTCAATGGCATAATGATGGGTAGAAGATGAAGGATGGAGTTCATAACCCAAATCCTGAATGGTGGTGATTAGACGAGAAAGAGAAAAGGTTTCATCATAGGTGAGAGTCAATGTTTCATTGGCCAAGTTGACATGGGCGGTACGGACACCTGTAGCTTCTTGTGCAGTTCGCTCAATGGTCTGAGCACAGACGGCACAGGTCATCCCTTCGATACGATAACGTTTGGTTTGTGCCATGAAGATTCCTCCTATTTCCCGATGATGCGATCCAATAGTTGCATCACTTCTTGGGTTTTCTCTTCGCCACTTCCTTCTTGAAAGGCTGTTGCGACACAGTGATTCAGATGTTGTTGCAAAATCAATAAATTGGCCTTCTTTAACAAGGATTGGATGGCAGCAATTTGATTAGAGATATCGAGACAATATCGTTCTTCTTCCAGCATGTGGATGACCGCATCGATTTGACCTTTCGCGGTACGAATATTTTGGAGCGCTTGTTGTTTTTCTTGATTCATCAATAGTTCCTCCTACCCCCCCTATGGGAGGGGTCTATATCATACCATTGATGGAGTAGAAAAGTCAAATAAAAAAATAAGGGCCGAAGCCCTTATTCATAGTATTCAAGATCAGGAGTAATTTGGAGACGGCGAATGGCGGTGGCTTTACCAGTGGTGTTATCGAATGTTAAGACGACACCGCTGAGTTGGCCGGGGCCATCCGCAACATCGAATCGTGCCGGCAAACCCGTACGCGTCCGATAAATGACTTCTTCTTTTTTGGCACCAATGACTCCATTGTAAGGGCCTGTCATGCCAACGTCGGAAAGATAAGCGGTTCCTTGAGGGAGAATGCGACTATCGGTAGTTTGGACGTGGGTGTGAGTGCCAATGATGGCACTGACCTTACCGTCAAAATTCCAACCGAAGGCCATTTTTTCTCCAGTGGCTTCCGCATGGAAATCCACAATGTGCAAGGGCTCGGGCGCATGAAGAAGAATTTCCTCCATGGCATCAAACGGGTTCGCAGGGGCAAGATCGCGAATAAAGACGCGACCAAGAATGTTCGTCACCCGTAGTTTCACTCCTTGAACATCAAAGACTCGAGTTCCTACTCCAGCAGCACTGGGGTGGAGATTATAGGGGCGTACCAACCGATCGGCGTTTGTATAAAACCGATCCGTTTCTTGTCGGGTGATGTAGTGATTTCCCAAGGTGATGGCATCGATGCCGAGCCGTACGAGTTTCTCGTAGGTGGCGGTTGTGATGCCTTTTCCATGGGCAACATTTTCTCCATTGGCAATGACAAAATCAATGGCATAACGGCTTCGTAAAGCCTCGAGATGCGTGGCAATCATGTTACGCCCGGTTTCAGAGACGACATCACCAAGAAATAATACGTTCATGAGTTGTTCTTTCTAGCGAGCCAGTTCACTGGCTCGAGTTTCCCGGACCACTGTCACTTTAATTTGGCCAGGATACGTGAGTTCATTTTCAATTTTTTCGCGGATATCGCGGGCAATTTTGAAAGCTTTAAGGTCATCGACTTTTTCAGGGATTACCATGACACGGATCTCGCGCCCTGCTTGAATAGCATAGGCGGAGGACACCCCTTCAAAGCCTTTTGAAATTTCTTCAAGTTTTTCAATTCGCTTGATGTAGTTTTCCAAGGATTCGGAACGAGCTCCCGGACGAGCAGCACTCAAGGTGTCTGCCGCAGCGACCAAGTTGGAAATGACATAACTAACAGGAACATCGCCATGATGGGATTCGATGGCATTGATGACCGCAGGATGTTCGCCATATTTTTTCGCAAGGCGTACTCCAATTTCAATGTGGCTGCCTTCGACTTCATAGTCAATGGATTTGCCAATATCATGCAACAAGCCTGCCCGACGGGCCAAGGTTTGATCCAATCCTAATTCAGCGGCCATGATGCCGGAGAGATAGGCGACTTCCATCGAGTGTTGCAAGGCATTTTGACCATAGCTTGTCCGATAACGAAGTTTTCCAATGTAAGTGATGAGTTCTTTGTTGACTTTGGGGAGACCGAGTTTAAAGACGGCTTCTTCCCCTGCTTTGCGAATGTTTTCATTGATTTCAGCCCGAGCTTTTTCGACCACTTCTTCGATTCGACCTGGTTGGATTCGTCCATCTTTGATTAACGATTCCAAGGCCATCCGTGCGACTTCACGACGAATGGGGTCAAAGCAAGAGACGGTGATGACTTCAGGAGTATCGTCAATGATAAGATCGACGCCTGTCATTTGTTCCAAGGCACGGATGTTACGGCCCTCACGACCAATGATACGACCTTTTAAGTCATCACTGGGGAGTGCAACGACGGATACCGTACGTTCGCCAGCGACTTCTTGGGAGTACTTTTGAATCGCGAGCCCTAAAATATCCCGGGCTTTGGTATTGGCGGTTTCTTGAGCTTCTTCTTCTTGATTTTTGATGAAGGCGGCGAGTTCTTGACCGATTTTTTCTTCCACGCGCTTGAACAATTCGGTTTTGGCTTCGGACGTCGACATCATCGCGACTTTTTCCAGTTCTAAAATGATTGAATCGATTTTTTGATTCAATTCTACTTCCTTTTTATCCAGGTCTTGAATTCGTTTGGTTACTTGTTCATTCTTATGCTCCAAGCTGTCTTCTTTGGCTTGCAAAGCGAGATCGCGACGATCGATACCTTGTTCACGCTGCAACAATTTGTTTTCGGCAGCGGAAAGCTCTTGTTTTTTCTCTTTGATTTCCTTTTCCGCTTCGACTTTCATTTCGTACGACAACGTTTTCGCATCCAACTGCGCGTTGCGGACGATTTGTTCAGCACGTACTTCGGCTTCTTTCGCGATTTTCTTTGCACGGTTTTGTGCTTGTTTAATTCCCAAAATTGGGAAGATACGCATAACGATGACACCAAGGATGAAACTAACTATACCTACGATAAGAGGGAGCAGAAAGGTTGACGTTTCTGCTAACAATAACATAAGGTTCCTCCTATTTTGCTAAGTGTATCGAATGGGACTATGGGCTGGCGTGGGCCCCCATATATGTCTATTCTATACGATTCAGCAATCATTCTCAACAAAAAAACTTGCGGAAAGCAAGTTTTTTATGAATCCATTTTTTTCTCAAAGAGTTTGGCTTTCACTTTTTCGCGAACTTCGGCCGCAATCAAGGGATTTTCGACCAAATAACGTTTGGCGGCATCGCGACCTTGGCCCATGCGTTCACCGGCATATTCATACCAAGCGCCTGCCTTTTTCAACAAATCAAATTGCACGGCCAAATCCAACAATTCGCCTTCTCGTGAAATGCCTTGACCATAGAGAATTTCAATCGAAGCACTCCGGAAAGGAGGGGCTACCTTGTTTTTTACAACCTTAATCGTGACTTTATTTCCAATGAGTTCCGTGCCTTCTTTGATGGCTTCCGTCCGACGGACTTCCAAACGAATGGTGGAGTAGAATTTTAATGCGCGTCCTCCCGGTGTGATCTCGGGGTTTCCAAACATAATGCCGACTTTTTCCCGTAGTTGGTTGATGAAAATAATGGAGCAAGAAGTTCGATTTAAGTTTCCGGCAATTTTACGCAGGGCTTTGGACATTAAACGAGCTTGCATGCCCATTTGGGCATCCATCATTTCTCCTTCGAGTTCGGCTTGAGGGACAAGGGCGGCCACTGAATCGACGACAATTAAGTCGATGGCTCCACTTTTAACCAGCAAATCCGCAATTTCCATGGCTTGTTCCCCAGAGTCTGGTTGGGATAAAATGAGTTCTTCAATTTTCACCCCTAATTTTTTAGCATAACCAGGATCGATGGCGTGTTCGGCATCAATGAAGGCCGCACGACCCCCTAGTTTTTGAACTTCAGCGATGGCATGCAAGGCCACGGTGGTTTTCCCACTGGATTCAGGCCCATAAACTTCAATGATTCGTCCACGGGGATACCCACCCACTCCAAGGGCGAGGTCCAGTTGCATGGAACCCGAAGAAAAGGTATCAACGCTGACATCGGCGCGATCCCCTAATTTCATGACCGCTCCTTCACCAAATTGTTTTTGAATGGATTTCAGCGTGTCCTTTAGAATGTCATCCACGTCTTTTTGTTTGCTTTTATCGATTGCCATAATGTTTACACCTCATTCTGTCATTATGATAGCGGAAAATGGAGCGAATACCTAAATTATTGTATCCAATCAAGGAGCTGTTGCAGCGCAATTGTTACGGCCGATGCTTGAATTTCAGCGCGTGTTCCAGTTAAATCCAATGCAAGAACCCGCTCTCCTTGCGGATAATGAAAGCCAAGATAGACACGTCCCACTGGTTGATGGTCGCAGGAAGAGGGACCGGCATTTCCTGTAAAGGAAATCACATAATCCGCCTTCATCACCCGATGCCCATGAAGGGCTAGTTCCTTCGCACACCATGAAGAGACGACTCCATGGTGGAGAAGTTCGGACTCATCAAGTCCTAAAAGATGGACTTTTTGGGAAGTTTGATAAGGAATGATTCCTCCGTGGAAAACAAAGGAAGCACCTGGAATGGCAGTGATGGCACTCGCAAATTGACCTCCGGTAAAACTTTCGACAGCCGCCAGTGTTTGGTTCTTGGCCGCGAGTTTGGTGACAACTTGGTGGGCAAGTTCATTCATCTTGAAAGGCCCCCTCTAAGACGATATGCCGATTTTTCCAAAAATAATCCGCGCCCGAGAGAAGCGAGACCAAGGCGGCAAGATAGATCAGGATGACGGCATAAGGGATATGGAGCAGTAACAAGACTAAGGCGACCATTTGAGTGACCGTTTTGGCTTTACCAAGAGGGCTTGCAGCAATGACAATTTGACGTTGCACCGCAATTAAACGGATGGCATCCACGATGGTATCCCTCGCAACAAAGATAATGGGAACAATCATGGAGAACTCTCCCCAAGAAGCTAAGACAAGAAAAGAAAGATTGACGAGCAATTTATCGGCGATGGGATCCATGAATTTTCCAAAGGTGGTCACTAAGTTGTGCTTTCGCGCCAAATAACCATCGAGAAAATCCGTAAAAGATCCAAAGGCAAACAAGATTAAGAGTATCAAGCGAATCAATGAAAAGGGTTTTCCAAACAATGTCCAAGTAGGAACATCCATGGAAAGAGCGTCATAGGGAAAGAATGCCACAATCAACAAAAGCACCACGCATAACATGCGTAGAGTGGTTAGACGATTGGGAATATTCATACGTTTGAACCCGATCATAATACACCTTCTTTATGAAAAAGGGCCCGGTTTCCTAAGCCATGTTTTGTCGTGGACGATCATTTATCTCCGTATTGCTACGGCCCATTGGCAGTTCAATTACCGCCGCTGAGTTCCCCTACCAAAATTTGGGTTTCTCGCTTGTGGGGTTTACCTCGTTCCACTTCCTTAGTTTCCCAAGGAACTCCGTCACTGTGGCACTTTTATAGAGCGCGACCATATCCTTACGGACGTAGGGGTTGCTCCGCCATGAGGGTTGCCCCTCCCCAAGGTTATCGTTTCCCTTGGCACAAACACTACCGGCATCTCAGCCGGTGCGAGCATGGACTTTCCTCTACTTGTCGATGCAAGCAGCGATCGTCGAAACCGGTCCTTTCTTATTGTCGCAAATCCACAAGGAAAATGCAACAAAGAGCCGTCCTCTTTTTTGGAAGGACTATGATATAATGATAGCAAAGAAAGGGGAGGTTACGATGGCGATTCGTTATCCAAACGGGAAACCCTTATCCATCAAGCCCTCCACGCCCTTGGATGGCTATCAACATCGTGGGATGGATTTTGAGGCCGACATCAATACGATGAATCAACGCTATCGTGATACCAACCGTGCCATCATTTATAAAAAGCCAACCCCCATCAAAGTAGGGAAATTACAACATCGTTCAAGAATGGGACCGTTGATTACGGAAGCCTATTTTGAGATGCCAAGCACCACCGATTATAACGGGATTTATCGAGGGCGTTACATTGATTTTGAAGCCAAAGAAACCCGAAACAAGACGGCGTTTCCTTTTGCCAATCTGCATGCGCATCAGATTAAGCATCTTCAACAAATCATTGCTCATGGCGGAATTGGATTTCTTCTGGTTCACTTTGTGGTCCATCAACAAGTCTATTTACTAGATGGACAGGATGTGGCGAATGTTCTAGACAGTGGTCGCAAATCGATCCCCCTTGATTATTTTCGTCTGCATGGAATTGAGGTTCCTTGGGGATATGTGGAGCGACTCCCTTATCTCGATGCGGTGGATCAACGATATTTTTAAAAAAACAATCGAAATTACGATTGTTTTTTCTTTGATGACTTTGGGGGAGAGCCTTGCATGGTTTCACGATAATTGCATAACCCACAGGATTCACATTGTGGAGAACGAGCATGACAGAGGTATCGTCCCATAAAGATTAATTGATGATGAAGTTTTCCCCATTGATCAGGAGGAAAGCGACGACGCAGACGCATTTCCACTTGGGTCGCGTTGTCAGATGGGTTGGCCCATCCCAGACGTTTGGAAACGCGTTCCACATGGGTATCGACCGGAAATGCTGGTATTTTAAAACCCTCCACAAGGACAACTGAGGCTGTTTTTCGCCCCACTCCAGGTAAGGTAATCAGTTGATCAAGCGTAGAAGGAAGAACCCCCTGAAATTCGCTCATGACTTGCTTGGCCATAGCGACTAAATTTCGCGACTTGGTTTGATACAACCCAAGGGTACGAATAAAGGGTGCGACAAGTTCTGGCGAAGCGTTTGACAAGTCAGCAAGGGTGGGAAATGCTTGAAACAAGGCGGGGGTGACACGATTGACTGCGAGGTCAGTGGTTTGGGCAGAGAGCATCACAGCGACAATCAGATGATCCAAGGTTTGATAGTTCAGTTCACAATGTGCATGAGGGAAGTGCTCATCCAAAAAGGCAAGAATTGTGGCATCACTTGCCATGTTTATCCACCCAATCGATATTTGCAATCTCGATGGTTTTTTCAAGATCGTTGCGCCATTGTTCGGATAAGGTCGAATAACCCTCTTTTCGTTGTTCATCTTGTTTTTGCCATTCCAATAAGATTTTATCAAGGTAGCGAATATTCTTAACCTTGGCTTCGCTGGCTTTTTTAAGGGCTAACAAAATACGTTCGGTATCGTAGCCTTCCTCAAACCAAAAACGAACGGTTTCCAACTCTACAAAAGAGAGGGGACGTGCAAATTCATCTTCCAAACGAGCAATCAATGAACTTTGATTCGATTTGGTTTCTTCGCTGCGCGTATCACGCTTGGTTTGACTATGTAGAAATTGTTGAATCAGGAGTGTTTGGACACCTTGAAGGGAGGTGCGCAAACGCTGTTGATCATCCTCTTCGAGGGTCAAATATCCACGGGCCATGAGCCCCGAAAGATGGCGGTCAATGGTGGTATAATCATACCCCATTTTAAGGGCTAGAAGATCAGGAGAGATTAAGGATTCTCCTTGTTGCATACAATAATCGGCCATCAATAAAATCATGACTTCAGGTTCCGACAACCCGAGCGTTTTGTATTGGTCGAGCAACAAACTACGCCAATCAATGATTTCGGGAAGATTCCAATGAGTTTTCATCGCGACACACTCCTTTGTTGGGGGGGATACGGCAATTGATGTTGATGGAAAATGGCTTTGATGTGGCGGTTGGATCGAAAGGCTCGCCATTTATCGAGTTCTTTTTGGAAACGCCAAGGAGAGACTTTCGTGAGTAAGGTGGGTCCATCACGCACCATGACTAATGCCAAAGCCGGATCAAGGGTGAGCGATAAGGTATCCATAAAGCGTAAGGCACGGAGAAGACGCAAAGGGTCTTCATGCATGCGTAGTTCAGGATCGCCAATGCAACGAAGTCGGCCAGCTTCCAAGTCCGCTTGACCATCAAAATAGTCGAGGATGGTGCCATCACGCGCCAAATACAAGGCGTTGATGGTGAAATCACGGCGTGGGGCATCAAGGGCAGGCTTGGTGACAAATTGAATGTTGGTAGGATGACGTTGGTCGCGATAGCCTTGCTCTTGACGCATGGTCGTGATTTCCAATTGATAAGGGCCTTGTTCGAAACGAATGGTACCAAATTGCATGGTAAAGGAATCTTGGGAGGAAAGCGGCAAGTGAAAGAGTTGCAAGATGATGCTTGGAGGAGCCGCCGTGGCGATATCAATGTCACGATGCATTAAGCCCGTTCGTAAATAATCGCGGACGCATCCGCCCACTAAATACGCGGGGAATCCCGCTTGCTCGATGGTAGCAAGAACTGCATCTAATTGAGCTTCCATGCTTGTTCCCTTCCTTCTGCTTGTATTATGCCATAATTTTGGAAGAAGCGGCAGTCGAAAACAAGAAAAAAAGGACCGAAGTCCTTTTTGGAGTCTTTAACGACGCCGGGAATTTCCGAAGATAAGGAGTACAAATCGTAAGATGGTCAACAACGAAGTGACAAGAGCAGCCACATAGGTCATTGCGGCGGCATTTAATACACGCTTAGCTCCTGGTAAATCTTCTTCGTTCAAGACGCCATTTCCTAAAAAGGCAAGCGCCCGCGAAGAAGCGTTGAATTCGACGGGAAGTGTCACTAATTGAAACAAAGCGACCACTCCAAATAACACCAAGCCAACAAGGGCAAGGTCTAAAAATCCAAGGATTAGTCCCGCGAAGATTAAAATCCACGACAACGAGGAAGAAATTTGGGTAACAGGGACCATTAGATTGCGAAAAACCAACATCGGATAACGGACAGCATGCTGAATGGCATGCCCCACTTCATGGGTTGCGATGGAAACACTAGCAATGGAATTTCCATAATAAACATCACGTGATAGTTTGATGACTTTACTACGAGGGTCATAATGGTCCGTTAAGGTGCCACGAGTGGGCTCAATACTAACATCATGGATGCCATTTTCGCGTAAAAAGCGATCGGCCGCCTCGGCGCCCGTCATGCTACGGGAGTTGGGGATTTGGAGAAAGGTATTGTAGGCGCGGGTAACCGCAGATTGAGCGAGCGATGCAATCAAAAAAGTAAATAAAATAAGCATTAATTGAATGGGATCAATTGTCATTGTTGCGCCTCCTTCCATTCAGTCCGTTCAGGGACATTCCCTATTATAACGGTTTCGCAAAACAAGTACAACGAATTAGACATCACGAATGGCATCGATGGGGCGTTTGCGTGACAACCGCCACACGGGGAAGAACGAGGCCAAGAAAGCAACGCCAGTGGCGATACCAAGCAGCAAGAAGACTTGACGAATACGCACAACAAGAAGTGCAAAATTTAAACCTGATTCTTGGCGTAGCTGCATATTGATTAATCCTGCCCCCAGGAAACAAAGTAGGATTGCTAGCGTAAAGTTAATGAGAGCAATCATTAAGGATTCCGTGAAGAAGATGGCAAAGACATCCGAACCACGTGCACCTACGGCACGCAAAATACCAATCTCACGTTTCTTGTAGTGGATACTTGACGAAATAAAGTTGAAGAGTAAGAGACCCGAGAAGATTGCTAGACCACTGGCAAATACTAGGAATACGGTGGATAACATCTCGACAAAGAAGGACATGGATTCCACCGCAAAGATGGCCGAATTTTGAACTTGGAATTTTTCATCCAAATCGTTGCGATAATGTTCCATTAACAACGCCCGTAGTTCCGCACGATGGGGGACCAAAGGAGCGATGGCAAAGGCAATGGGTTGCGTAGATCCATGGGCAGTGAAAAAGCCGGTGTTCACATAAATCAAATTATGAAAGCCATACGAGACCGTCGACTGCCAATCGGATTGTAACAAGTAATAACTCATCCAATCATCATTGGGAGGAGTGAGTGATTGTAGAGGGGTATACTTGTCATCGATTTGGGTATCAAGAACTCCCGAGATGGAGAATGGCTGCCCGTGGAAGGTGAGAGTTTTGCCAATCATATCATTGGCATCCGCAATGGTTTCTGCAAGGCTTGAAAGAGTTGCCTGGTAGCCCGCATGCAGAAAATGATCCAAATGATAGTGTGTAATGACGATTTCATTTTCAGAGGATGGCCACTGGCCAATCAAGGAAAAAGAAAGGGATTGACGCTCGGCATCGCTCATCTCGATAAAGCCGGTCGAAGCACTGGAATAGTAGGAATAGGAAAGTTGGTCGACTTGATCCAAATGTTGAGCATACGATTCCCGATTATCGCCAAAAGGAGAGACAACAACAGGGTAGAAGGTATGGGAGGAGTAATCGTTTTGAAGGCGTTCCATGTCTGCGGTATCCAGCGGAACATGATGATAGGTATAATCGGTCTCGGTATATTGAATCTTTTCGTTCCCAACCACGGTTGTATAGTCAATGCCAGATTCCAACATCGACGCCAAACTACTTTCCACCTTATCAAAGGTGGCCAAAGTATCCGATAAACCAAACATACTAAACGATAATGTCGATAATACGATGGTAAAGAAAAGGCGGATGGGTTTATGTTTCAAACTATTGGCTGCGATGGTAAGGCTTGCCTTAAACGGGAGCTTGGAACGAATGAGTTGCAACGTTGAGTAGGTGTTTCTTGGATGATTGGCGTTGGTTGAAACCGTTCCAATTCATCAAGTCCTTGCAAGCGAAGGGGCTTGCGTAATTCGCGCGCCCGTTGGCCCACCGCAATCAAAATGTCCTCTTGACGATTTTGAAATAAGGTCTGTAGCCACTCTTGTTCGGCTTTGGTTAGTTCGCTTCCCGCTCGAAGAGCAATCAGACCTTCTTCCACAATAGAAAGGTGTTCCATCCGTTGCAAAGGAGGCGTCCAAGTTTTGGAAATGTCTTCGACGATTTTCCCATCGGACAAGGTAATGATACGATCACCATAATGTTCCGCATATTCGCGATCATGCGAGACCACTAGTACCAACTTGGATAGGGATAACTTCTTTAAGGTTTCTAACACTTGTTTGCCGGTCGCTGAATCGAGGGCTCCTGTCGGCTCGTCTGCCATGATGATTGCTGGTGATTTGATGAGTGCACGGGCGATGGCGACGCGCTGTTTTTGACCTCCTGATAAGGTGGCAGGACGACGTTGGGCAAGACCATGAAGACCGACATCATCCAACAATTGAGTCACAGCCTCGGAAGTGGCTTTTCGCCCTTGAAGCTCCAGGGCGATGGCGATATTTTCGCCTACACTAAATTCCGGAAGCAAGTTGTATTCTTGAAAGATAAAACCAATCATCGTATTCCGATAACTATCGAAGTCGGCAGCGGAAAACGAACCTGTTTTTCGGTCATTGATTTGGATTTCGCCTTGGTCAATTTGATCCAGTCCACCAATGACATGTAAGAGGGTGGATTTTCCAGCCCCTGATGTACCAACGAAAAAGACCATGCCCGTTTCAGGCAAGGTTAAGGAGACATGATCCAACGCATGGATAATTCCACCTTTTGTCGCATATTGTTTGCATACATTAGTGAGTTGAAGCATGGCGCTACCTCATTTCTTGGGAGGGTTTTTTCGGTATTGAGGGGATCGCGGTAAAATGACACGATCGAGCAAAAACAGAAACCCTGAGATGACAACAAAAAAGACAATCTCATACATTCCACTATGACCGAAGAAGAATAAGAATGCAAGGGGAACTCCTAAGGTCATGAAGTAGAGGGATAAACTAACATTCCCAATGGCTCGATCCAGGGAACGTACATACAACAAGAAAAACAGTAGGGACAAAGAAATACTTGCCACAAAGGCGATTGCCATGAGATTGTGAAGATTGCCGAGGGTGGGTAACTCTGCCAAACTTGGAATAATCACCGTCAGAATTAAAAACAAATAAGAGAATGCCATGAGGCGGCGAGAATGAATGCTTTGATAAGCGAAACCATTGTATATACGAATGGCAAATAAAGATAGCAAGGTGGCTGATAAAATACCCCACAACAAAAAGACCAAGCGATGGCCATTATTCCCCATGTAACTCATGGTTCGTAAAAAGGGATTATCAAACGTCAAAAAAAGCAGCGTGAAGACAGGAACAACAATTACAGTAAACAAAGCAAATCCTGCCGTCACCTGTTTGGTATCTTCTCGAATTCGTCGCACCATGTTCCAATATCGCTTGCCTTGCCGTGGCTTGTGTGGGGGTTTCATCAATATGAAGAAAACCAGTGTGGGTCTTGCCTACACTGGTCATCAAATTACTACTTATTCTTCCAAGGATGCCTTTAAGACATCACTGGCTTTGAAGGAGACTTTTTTACTGGCAGGGACTTGGATTTCTTCTTTTGTCATGGGATTGCGGGCGATCCGAGCTTCACGGGATTTCACCAAGAAGTTACCAAACCCGCTGATTTTCACCGATTCACCTGCTTGAAGCGAGGCGGTGATTTCGTCGAGAATCAAATTCACAATGTATCCGGAATCTTTTTTTGTTATTTCTGCTTTTTCCGCGACAATTTCAATCAATTTGGCTTTATTCATGATAATGTCCTCCTACATTCTATCGTTATCATAGCACATGCGAAGCGAAAGTTACAAGTGAAATTCCACAAAATCATTGTAATTTCCATAACTTTTTGCAGTTTTTACTTCATTTTTGGGTGTTCGACCGTTAGTTCGCGATTCATCAAAGCATCCACAGTCTCGCTGGGCTTCATCCCTTCATAGAGCACGCGATAGACTGCAGTAGTAATGGGAAGTTCCAAGCCGAGCTGTTCCGCGGCTTCGTGAAGTACCTTAGCGGTACGAATTCCTTCCACGGTTTTCGTGTTGGTGGTTAAGAAATCTTTGGCATCATTGGCAGTTCCAATGGCAAGACCTGCTTGGAAATTTCGTGAATGGAAGGACGAACAAGTAACAATTAAATCGCCAATGCCCGTGAGACCAAGAAAGGTTTCCATTTGTCCGCCTAGGCGCACGCCCATCCGAACAATTTCGGCCAACCCCCGAGTAATGAGTGCAGCTCGGGTGTTATCGCGATAGCCTAAACCATAGACAATCCCTGCGGCGACCGCAATGACATTTTTAGCAGCGACTGCAAATTCAGCACCCACTTCATCCTTGCCGGTATAGATGCGGAAGTAGGGGGTCGCAAAAGCATTTTGAATGACTTGAGCGGTGGCGAGATCGCGAGAGATTGCGGTGACTGCCGTATGCAAACGAAGGATGACTTCTTCGGCATGACTGGGACCAATGAGCGAAACAATTTCTGACCGTTGTTCGTCAGGAAGAACCTCGCGAATCGTTGTAGACATGGTGTGCCCGGTTAAGGGATCAAATCCTTTACTCACATTGACCATCCAAGGATGGTTGGTCAACAAGGGACGTAGGGCCTCACAAAGACTGCGTACGGCCACAGTGGGGACAGCGAGCACAAGAATTTCGGCATCCGAAACGGCCTCGGCAAGATTCGAGGTGGCACGGATGGGAGTAGGCAAGAGAACATCGGGGAAATACGCCCGATTTTGATGATGCAATTGGATGTCGTCAATTTCTGAGGGGTTAATGCCATAGATCAGGACACGATGACCGTTATCACTTGCGACTTGGGCAAGGGCAGTGCCCCATGATCCTGAGCCAAGAATGGTAATGTTCATGAGATCCTCCTATTCGCTCATACGGGGAATAAAGTGTAACGGAGTGCCTTCAAAGCCGAAGGCATCCCGCAAGGTGTTTTCCAAATAGCGGCGATAGCTAAAGTGTAAATAATCAGGATTGTTGACAAACAAAACAAAGGCGGGAGGTTTGATTGCGACTTGGTTGGCATAACGAATTTTTAAGCGCCCTCCATTGAAGTCTGGGGCGGGGTTTCGTTGCTGCGCATCCAGAATCACCCCATTGAGTACGCTGGTTTGAATGCGCCGCGTGGTATTCTCGTAGGCAAGATTAATAGCAGTAAATAGAGTAGGGATCCGTGTTTGATTTTTGGCAGAGACATAGACAATCGGTGCATAATCCAAGAATTTAAATTCTTTGCGAATATTCTCACTGAATTGGTGCATGGTATGTTCATCTTTCACCACAGCATCCCATTTATTGACAACGAGGACAATGGCTTTTCCGGCATCGATGGCATAACCACCGACATTTTTATCTTGTTCACGAATGCCCACTTCACCATCAATCACCAAGGCGACGACATCCGAACGATCAATGGCACGCAGTGCACGAAGGGCGGCATATTTATCGACGGCTTCATAAATACGACCCCGTTTTTTTAAACCGGCGGTATCAATGGCGAGGTAATGTTTTCCTTCGCGTTCAAAAGGGGTATCGATGGCATCTCGCGTGGTGCCTTCAATCTCCGAGACAATGACCCGTTCTTGGTGAAGAATGGCATTGATAAGACTGGACTTTCCTACATTGGGTCGACCAATCAAACAAAACTTGATATCATCCGATTCCACTTCTTCTTGCCGATCCGGCAACAAGGGGAGTACGGCATCTAAGACATCGCCGGTGCCAATGCCGTGCAAAGTAGAAACGGCAATGGGATCGCCGAGACCTAAAGCATAAAAATCATAAATAATGGGTTGATGATACCCATCATCCACTTTATTGACTGCGAGGATAATAGGTTTCTTCGAACGTTGAAGCAAGCGGGCTACATAACGATCATCTTCAGTCACTCCGGTTTGACCATCGCAAACAAAAACAATCACATCAGCTTCCGTGATAGCAATTTCTGCTTGCATGCGTATTTGTTCTTGAAAGGGGCGTAATTCGAGCTCAATGCCCCCGGTATCGATGATGCGGAATTCTTTGGTGAGCCAATGGGCAATTCCATACAAACGATCCCGTGTGACTCCGGGTTGATCACTCACGATGGACTGACGTTCGCCGAGCAACCGATTGAATAACGTCGATTTGCCGACGTTTGGCCGCCCAACAATGGCGACGGTTCCGCTAAGCATATTCCTCTTCCTTAATGATATGTTGCGCCAAATCATAGATTTGATGCACCGCTTCCATCACTGATAAAGAAGTGGTATCCATGACAATGGCATCCTTGGCTTGGACCAAAGGAGCAAGTTCCCGCGTGGAATCTTCATGATCCCGACGGACAATATCATCGTAGACGGCCTCGTAACTTAATTCAATGCCACGAGCTTTGTTTTCTTGGTAACGACGTAACGCTCTGGTTTCCAAGGAAGCAGTTTGATAAATTTTTAAATCAGCATTGGGGAAAACATAGGTGCCGATGTCCCGTCCATCCAGGACAACACCACCTTCTTTTCCTAATTTTTGTTGTTGTTTGACCATAAAATTTCGAACCACTGGATACGAGCATACTTTTGAGACATGAAGTGTCACTTCTTTGTCCCGGATTTGCTTGCTAACATCTTGACCGTTTAAAAAGTAGTTATCGTCCACAACATCAATACGACAATGCTTTAAGGCACCCGCAATGGCGGCTTCATCATTCACATCAATTTTTCGATTTAAGACTTCTAGTGTGCAGCAGCGATACATCGCTCCGGTATCAATGTAACGATACCCTAATTTTTTGGCAAGGGCTTTGGCGACACTGCTTTTGCCAGAAGCAGCCGGCCCATCGATCGCAATAATTAATTTTTTCATCGAACATTCCCCCTTTGGTCGACGCGAAGCAAGGTTATTATAACACCTTCTATCATCATACCAAAAGCCAAAAGCGTTGACTAGTGTGAGCGCATGATGGGAGAGGGGTTTTTCTCTATTTGCATTTTGAAGGTGTATTCGTTATACTATGAGCGATATGAAATAATAGGAGGAACCTTTTATGCCGAAAAAAGTTTATGTCAAAAAGGAAAATTGCATTGGTTGTGGAGTATGCACCGCCATCGCCCCATCCGTGTTCGCGTTGGATGCCGACGGACTCGCCGAAAACGTGTTGGGTGACATTCCTGAAGACTTGATGCCTTCGGTCGAAGAAGCTGCTGCTTCTTGCCCGACCCAAGCCATTATCATCGAAGACTAAGAGTAATTTTGCATCATAAAAGGAACCGCAAGGTTCCTTTTTTTCGTTACTGAGAAGTAGGAATTTCGAGGACGGGGTCCAAGAACATTTGTTGCATGAGGTGTTTGCCTGTAGCGGTACGAAATACTTTGTGCAGCACGGATTCAATGGGTTCACGACCCATGTTTTTTTCATAAAGATTAACCAAAAAGTCTGCTTCGACCAAAATTTGATAATCCAACCCTTCGATGTTGGTAAAGGTATGATGATGGGCCACGAGATAGACAATGCGTTGGATGACTGCTTCGGGATAATGCAGCTCACGCAGCATGGCTTCGGCACGAGCGGGACCTTCGATTTGTTGATAATAGCCGTTACCACGGCCATATTTAGCGAGGCTTGGGCGGATGCCAATATCATGGACGATGGCGGCAGTCTCGGCAATCAAACGGATGGAAGCGTCTACTTTTTCTTGCGCGCAGATGTAACACACAAAACCATAGACTTTCAACATGTGCTGAATGCGTTTGGGGGAGCCTTGATCGTATTCAAACATCTTGGTTAGTAAAGCAAGATCACGGTCCATATTTGATACTCCTTTCGGGGGGATACCCTTTTAGTGTAACAAAAAAAGGTGTGAAAAAAAAGGCGGTGACGCCTTTTTAGGTCGATATTAGAGGGGGGCTTCGTTAGTGAGGAAGGTTTTCACTTCTTCATCGGTCGCTGGCAAGGAAGCAAGAACATCTTGAATGATATCCATCGCCTCATCCATTAGGGCAGGGGTATGAGTGGCCGAATAGCTGGTTCGAATCAAACATTCCCCTTCGGGGGTAGCAGGTGGGACCACGGGATTGACATAAACGCCGCGATCAAACAATAATTTGCACGCTAACAACGTACGGATGGGTTCATAAGTATAGATGGGAATAATTGGAACGATGCTATCCCCTTTGGTTTCGAGTCCCCGTTTTTTTAAACCGGCTCGTACGTAAGCGGCGATGTCCAACAAGGCTTTGACACGTTCGGGTTCTTCTTGAATAATGGCCAAGGCTTCTCTGGCACATGCCACATTGGAAGGGGCGAGGGCAGCGCAAAAAATAAAGGGACGGGATTTGTGCTTGACGTATTCAATAACCCGTTTATTGGCGACCATGTAACCACCTAGGCTCGCAAGGGATTTGGAGAAGGTCCCCATAATAATGTCCACTTCATCTTCCAATCCAAAATATTCGGCAGTTCCACGCCCAGCAGGACCCAAAACACCAAACCCGTGAGCATCATCCACCATCACTCGTGCCCCATATTGACGAGCAAGTCGAACAATTTCGGGGAGGTTGCAGATGTCACCACTCATGGAGAAGACTCCATCGGTGATGATAAGTTTGGCAGCGTTGGGATCGGCTTTGGCGAGTAGGGCTTCGAGTTCGCTCATGTCGTTGTGGCGATAACGAAGCATGGTGCCATAACTTAAACGGCAGCCATCATAGATGGAGGCGTGATTTTCACGATCACAAAAGATGAGGTCGTGACGATCCGCAAGGGCGGAAATGATGCCAAGATTTGCTTGAAAACCGGTCGAAAAGGTCATACAAGCTTCTTTGTGTAGAAAGGCAGCAAGTTCGGCTTCTAGTTGTAAATGCAAGTGCAGAGTTCCATTAAGAAAACGCGAGCCAGAGACACCGCTTCCATATTCTTCGGTGGCCTTCATCCCGGCCGCGATGACTCGGGGATGACTGGTAAGTCCCATGTAATTGTTGGACCCCATCATAATCATACGTTTTCCTTCCATTTGGACCACGACATCTTGACGGGTATCTAAAGCATGGAAATAGGGATAAATCCCCATGGCTTGCACTTCGTCGACTGGGCTAACTTGGTAGCATTTTTGAAATAGATCCA
>JBAYCP010000003.1:0-16314 GCA_041668665.1 Bacilli bacterium
ACTTCTCTTCCTTAGGGCTTAGCGAAATTGATGCCGCTAAATATTTCATGCATCTTTCTAGCGCTGCATCCGGACTCACTGATACTTATGTTAAGAATCCCATCTATACGGGATATACCACATTGGAACTCGCACAAAGAGCTCGGAAAACTGAAATTGAAAATCGCATTACAAATTATATTAAAGGTGGATACTCTTCTCAAGTTAGCGCAAGCGATGCCTATTATGATTATGAATTATTCAACTATTACTATGGGCTTGGTAATGTCACCATCCCAAATGCTGCGGTAAATGAAGCAATTCAAACATACTTGTCTTTGAAATATTCTACTTTAAATACTGATATCGAAAAAGCGAAAACCTCAGAATGGAACTCATATATTCGCAAAATTCAATTCGAAAATGAAATGAAGGGAGGGAAATAGTATGAAAAAGAACTTTAAATGGATTTCCTTACCAATTATATCTCTCTTGATTACTGGATGTTCCTCACATGTGATTGGGCCAAGTTTTGGTACCACTACTATTGTTAATGATGGAGCAAATATTACGAATACGAACTACCAAGAAATTTATGACCGAATCTATGCAGGATTTGGTGCTGAATTCTCAGCAAAAGAAATTGTTGACCTTATCGCTCGTCAAGTGCTTTCCGAAGCCGGACGGACACAAGAAGAAATCGACGAAAGAGTCAACGAAAAATTAGATGCATACTATTCAGACTCCTATAAGGTTGATGGCATCTTTTATGAATCACTACTTATTAACGGATTGAAGAAGCAAGGTTACAGTATTGTATGCGGCGACGACGATGTCCCTTATGTTGGGACAAAAGATGGTTTCACAGGCTACAACAAACTTTCTTCTGTACTTGCCTGTGATTACTCAGATCTTGTCTCTCGCAAACTCGAGCCTGAGATCCGAGTGGAACTTTTGAAAGAAGAATATATTCTCTCTCAACGTGCTTCCTTCTTGTCTTCAAAAACAATACGTAAAGTTGAAGCCTTCCGGATTAACCCCAAGAACTCAAGTATTGCCAGTCAATTTACCAGTCTCTTTGAAGCAGCAATTATGGCTGGTATTGATGAAGATACCTCCTTCACTGATGTTGTTGTTCAAGCCAATGGTTTAGAAGACCAATGGAAGGTCCAAAAAATTGCTGAGTTGGATGAGAACTTTGGAATGATTGACCCTGATTCGACATTCT
The DNA here is from genome assembly GCA_041668665.1 of Bacilli bacterium. Classification (GTDB taxonomy): domain Bacteria; phylum Bacillota_I; class Bacilli_A; order RFN20; family UBA1709; genus JBAYCP01. The sequence goes on from JBAYCP010000003.1 coordinate 1,208, forward strand.
ATATTGATCCCAATGGAGTTGGGGTTACCGAAGCCCAAAAAGCCGATATCAAAACTCGCATTAATACCTACTCTGCGAATGGCTCCTATTCCATTTATCACGGCTATAACCTTGCAAAACGGGTGATTGAAGATACAAGTTTCTTGGTGTCAAAAGTTGGTACAAGCGATGACGCCACCATTATTGATTCTGTGATTGATCCTTTACTCAAAAAATCTGCTTCCACTATCGAACTTGATGATAATGGAATGCTCACTTCACCTTTTGACAGTACTTCTATTGTATTGAAATCTGGAAGTGATTATTACTTTGTCCATGTAACCTTGATTGATGCAACTTCAAATACGTCTCTAAAACGCGAAGCTGCACGTGCACTTGCCCAAACCTCTGGCAATGTTCGCAATGCAATCACCTATTACCTTGAACAATTTAATGTAAAAGCTTATGAGCAGTCAATCTACGATTATATCAATGAACAATACGACTACGAAGCAAAATAAAGGAAGCCTTGTGCTTCCTTTTCTCTAATATTATATTTAATGGAGGTAGTAAAATGGATTCATGTATTTTTTGTAGAATCATCGAAAGAAAAATCCCTGCTTATATTCTTTATGAAGACTCCTCTTGCGTAGCATTTCTTGATGCTTCTCAGGCAACTCCAGGTCATACCTTAATAGTTCCAAAAACCCACACAGAGAACTTCTTACTTGCAAGTAGCGAAACGCTTACTCATTTAATCAATGTTGCCAACAAAATTGGCGTGGCGATTCAAAAGAGCAATCCCAAAATATTGGGAATGAATTTATTAAGCAACTGTGGACCCATTGCAGGACAAACTGTCCCTCATCTTCATATCCATCTTATTCCTCGCTATCAACAAGACGATATTACCATTTCTTGGGTTAGTCATTTTGGCGCTATTTCTCCTGAAACCTTTGAGGCACTGCAACAAAACATTCAAAAGAACCTTCAGCTATAATTGTGTGCGATTCAAAAAATGGTGTGATACTTTATGTGTGTCATACCATTTTTGAATTGTTACAAGTTCTCTATTTATTTGATTTGATTTTATAAAATGATCGATTTTCCAAAGACATTACTCTAGGAGTAAATTCTCCTTGGTTAATGGAAGAAAGGGCTTTGTCTATCATATTGATTCTTGCATCTAAATTATCAAGATAACTTAACACTTCAGCTTCGCGTGTCATTGGAAGAACGGGGGAACCGAACTCATTCGCACCATGATGTGACAAAACAAGATGCTGAAGAATCGTTCCGGCCTCAGATTCAATCTTTAACTTATCAGCCACTTGTTGAATTTTGGCTTGCATGATTGAAATGTGTCCAAGCAATTTCCCTTTCGTGGTATATTTTGGCAATATAGGGCCGCTCAATTCTACCAATTTCCCCATGTCATGTAAAATGACACCAGCAAATAAATAATCGCGATGAAGCGACGGGTAAACATTTAAAAGTGCTGCTGCAGCATCCAACATTCCAACCGTATGATGAATTAACCCAGAAGCATATTCGTGATGATTGTGTGACGCGGCTGGATAAATTGCAAAAGATATCAAATTCTCTCGAACAAGAGTCTCCACTATTGATTTAATATCTGGGGTTTCAATTCGAGCAATGTAGTCCATTAATTTCTTTTGAAGAACTTCACGTGGTATGGGAGCACTAGCAATAAATTCCGTTAAATCCACCTGTGTAGAAGGGATAACACTTCCATTGATAATTTTTAGTTGAAGAATATTTCGATATTGAATCACATCAGCAACGATTGAAACAATATTCCCTGCATTAAAAACCTCATCATCCTCAATGGTTACTTCCCATTTTCTACCTTCGATTTGTCCAGAACTATCCTGCAAAGTAACGTTTAAGTAAGGTGCTCCAGTATTGGTTACCCCTTTGCTAACATTCGCGAGCAAAAAACGTTGGCCATTAATTCGCTCTTTTTCTTGTAAATCTTTTATCAAAGGATTCACCTCATTTCTTGGCTATAGTATATCAAATCAATATTAATTTTCCAAATCATCCGTTTGGATTTGCTGCAGGTTTTGAAGTATGTGCACAATAGTTGAAGAGGAATAGCCCATAGTCTGAAGTCGGAATGCAACTGATCTTTTTGCCTTCTCGTTAATAACTTCTAGACCTTTCAATTTCTTTTTTGCAAGTGCACGTGCATTTTCGAAAGAAATTTCTTCCATATTTGAAGGGAAATACTGCTGCATTTCTTCTTCGTTAAAACCTGCTTTTTGAAGAGCTAGTCGAATGCGTTGTTCGCCATGATATTGTTTTAGCCCTTTGCTAACGATAGAAGAAGCATACCGCTGATCATCCAACCATCCGTTGGATTGATAACGTTTGATAATTTGATTGATGAGTGACTTCTCATCGGGGTATTTGGTAATCATTTTAGTGTAAAAGGTGTATTTAGAAATATCTCTTCTCGAGATAAGTTTCAAAGCAACTTGCTCGATGTCGAAAATCCTGTTTGAATGAAGATATTGTGATCGCCGTTTTTGATCAATAACCTCTCCAATAATTAAGGGTTGTCGAACATACACCTCGGTATGTAATACAAGCTGTTCGACATTATTTTGTGTATCGCTTTCCAAATGAATGATAACTTGCTTAGTATCATATTGGATGTTTGTAATTCGATAGTTCATAACAATCCCCTATAATTCGTATCGATCAAGATAGTTAGGTGGAACCTCTTCTAGCATATCTACTCGGCGTCGATGATTAAAGACTAACGTAACAATCAGTCCAATAAATAAGGTAAAGTAGAAGGTGATGAATCTCCATAAAAGCATCCCTGATACTACATTAGTGGAGCTAAGGAAAAGCGAGCCAAATAATAATCCAAAGAACAATTCTGCTCCACCACTTGCTCCAGGAATTGGTATGTAAGCGGTAATGAGCGTAAGGTAAGAGGATAAAGCAATGGAAGCGAAGATCGCCTCAAACGGAAGAACAACGTTAAGAGCAATTGCACAGAAGAATGGAATTGAAAAAACTACAGTATATCGGACAAGATGGAGTCCTACGGCTGATAGGATTATTTTCCAATTCCCTTTAATGTCGGACAATTCAGCACGGAAAAGTTCAACTTTGCGATCAATCTTCTTTTTGGTAGCAATAGGATCTTTGATGAGTTTCATTTTAGCAATTAAACGAATTAACCAATCAATAATTCGATTAGTAAGTCTGGAATAAGCCAATAGAATAGATAGAAAGATACCGGCAAAATTAATTACAAAGCCGATAATGCTAAGTATTAGGATATTTAATTGCAACCCTTCAAAAATAACGATATTTAAATTAGCTGCATAGTGACGATACCCAAAAACAAGTGAGATAAAACTAAATAATATTAAACCAAATTCATAGCAGATAAAATTTAACACTAGAGAACTTGCGGCATGTTCTACTTTAACTCCTTGTTTACTAAAAACATAGGCTTGGGAAAACTGACCTCCCGTTGCACTTGGAGTAATAGCGGAAAAAAAGTTCCCAACAAGGGCATTAATAATACCTTCTTTAAATGAATAGTCTTTCTTATACTTACGAGCAGATATCATCAAAATCAATGCATCCATTATATAAGTCATTGCGAATAATCCTAGAACTAAAAGAAGGATAACCCATTTTGCATCTCGTAGGGTTGTAATAATATTGGAAAAATCGTCTTTGACAAGAAGAAATATGACAAGAAACGAAAAAATAAAGAGGAGTAAGATGTTGATGATATTACCTCTTTTTTTGTTTTTCATACTCCACCACCTCGACGTTCTTTTATCAAGTATTTATAGAAAAAAGTTCGGCACAATAAATCATAGTATATTTGCCGATTAATTACAATGAAAAGTCAGCAGAAATTGAGTTATTAATTATCCCCTTTATGGCTTTGTGATTGTATCAAAATTCATTTTGTAATATAATAAACGATAAGAGAGATGTTGATTTTCTTAGAAAGGAGAGCTATTTCGTTGAATAGAAATAGCAGCAATAACATGAGCAAAAAGTATGTTTATTTCTTTCATGAAGGCAACGGATCGATGAAGGATTTACTTGGAGGAAAAGGAGCAGGACTAGCTGACATGACAGTCGCTGGCCTACCTGTCCCACAAGGATTTACTGTCACGACCGAAGCTTGTGGACGGTATTATGCTGATGGCGAGCATCTTCACAATGAAATTGTCGAAGAGATTCTACGTGCTTTATCTACATTAGAAAAAACGGTAAAAAAGACCTTTGGAGACCCCAAAAATCCACTTTTAGTGTCAGTAAGATCGGGCGCAAAGTTTTCGATGCCTGGAATGATGGATACAGTTTTGAACTTAGGAATGAATGATGAGGTTGCAGAAGGGATTGCTTCTTTAACTGGGAATCCTCGATTCGCCTACGATTCCTATCGCCGTTTTATCCAGATGTATTCTGATGTTGTTGAAGAATTGGGAAAAGCGCCATTTGAAAATATACTTGACCAACATAAGAAGAGCAAAGGTTATCATTCCGATGCTGACATGTCAGCAATTGACTGGCAAGAAATTGTAGTAAAATACAAAGCTGAGTATTTGAAGCGCAAAGGCGAGACATTCCCAACTGAACCTCGTAAGCAATTGATGGCCGCTGTTCTTGCTGTCTTCCGCTCTTGGAACAATGCACGAGCAATTTATTATCGCAAAATGAATGATATTCCTCATGATATTGGAACAGCCGTTAATGTCCAGCAAATGGTCTTTGGAAATATGGGCGATAATAGTGGTACGGGCGTTGCCTTTTCGAGAAACCCAGCCACAGGCGAAAATCATATTTTTGGTGAATTTTTAATGAATGCTCAGGGAGAGGATGTTGTTGCTGGAATTCGTACTCCTCTTAGCATCGATGAGTTGAAACGAATTATGCCTAATGTTTATGAAGAATTCGCCTTCTTAGCCAAAAAGCTTGAAGTTTATTATCGTAATATGCAAGACATGGAATTTACCATCGAAAACGGAAAACTTTACATGCTGCAAACAAGAAATGGAAAGCGTACCGCTCATGCGGCTTTAAAAGTTGCATGTGATATGGTTGATGAAGGTCTCATCCAAAAAGAAGACGCTCTTTTGTTAGTTGACCCCTCTCAACTCGACGCTCTATTACACCCAACCTTTGATCCCAAAGCCATTGCTAAGGAAAAACCTATTGCTCAAGGGCTTGCTGCTTCTCCTGGAGCTGCGTATGGACAAATTGTTTTCACAGCTGACGAAGCCGTTAAACAATCCAAAGATGGAAAAAAAGTAATCCTAGTTCGAATTGAGACTTCCCCTGAAGACATTGAGGGCATGGACCATGCGCAAGGTATCATTACTGCTCGTGGCGGGATGACCTCACACGCCGCAGTCGTTGCACGAGGAATGGGAAAATGCTGCGTTGCTGGATGTTCGGCACTTCATATTGAAGAAGAAGAGTTGAAAATGGAAGTCAATGGGCATATCCTGCATCAAGGTGATTTTATCTCGTTGGATGGTACGACCGGAAACGTTTATTTAGGATCTCTGCCAACTGTTCCTCCTTCTATTTCCGGTTACTTCGGAAGAATTATGGAATGGGCTGACCAAGTCCGTACGTTGAAAATTCGCGCCAATGCGGACTCTCCAAAAGATGCTAAGCAAGCCATTCAATTTGGAGCGGAAGGGATTGGACTCTGTCGAACGGAACACATGTTTTTTGAAGCGACTCGCATCCGTAATGTTCGTGAAATGATTGTCGCACGAAACAAAGAAGAACGTATTAAAGCCTTGGAAAAACTACTCCCTTTCCAACGTTCTGATTTTGAAGGAATTTACGAAGAGATGAAAGAATTCCCTGTTACCATTCGTTATCTTGATCCACCTCTTCATGAATTCTTGCCTACTCAAGAGGATGACATCAAAGAAATTGCTGATGAACTTCGTATGGAAGTGCGAGAATTAAAACAAATTATTGCACAACTCCATGAATTCAATCCAATGATGGGCCATCGTGGATGTCGTTTAAGTGTATCGTATCCCGAAATTGCTGAAATGCAAACAAGAGCCATTATTGAGGCGGCAATTAACGTGAAGAAAAAGCACCCTACTTGGAAGTTTGTTCCTGAGTTAATGATTCCCTTAATTGGCGATCCTAAAGAAATGCAATTTGTGAAGAAAATTATTGTAGATACTGCCGACCGGATCATTCGCGAATCAAAATCTGAATTAACTTATATGGTTGGCACGATGATTGAAATTCCAAGAGCTGCAGTATTAGCAGATGAAATCGCAAAAGAGGCTGAATTCTTCAGCTTTGGTACGAATGATTTAACACAAATGACTTATGGCTTCAGTCGGGATGATGCCGTGAAATTTTTACCCGACTACTACAATACCAAGATCTTTTTAAATGATCCCTTCGCACGATTGGATCAAACCGGTGTTGGAAAACTAGTTGCCATGGCGTCAAAACTAGGACGAGAAACAAGACCTAATCTAAAACTTGGCGTTTGTGGGGAGCACGGAGGAGATCCTTCTTCTATTGAGTTCTTCCACAAAACGGGCCTTAATTATGTTTCTTGTTCTCCTTATCGTGTTCCTGTAGCACGACTTGCCGCTGCGCAAGCTGCAATTCGATTTAAAAAATAAAAAAAGGGTGTGTGTCGAAACGACGCACACCTTATTTATTTGGGCTTTTTTACAATATAACGAACAAGCAGAAACATGATGGGGATAGGTAATACTGCAGAAAGACCTAAAGCAAGAATACTTGGCCACTCTAATTGTCGTTCAAACAGCCAAAGAAAAAATTGATTCAGACCATAATTAGGTATTTGAGTTAGAGGATAAAGCGCAAATCGTGGCCATGACCATTCCGTTTGGAAAACAAAATGAACTTGAAGAAGATAAGCAAAGGTGAACCATAGAATGTATCCTACTGTTAATGATAAATCCAGTTGGACAAATAAAACATTTATTATTTGGTTCGAAATGACAAGTCGAAAGAGAAAGGGGATTAAGATTCCCCCCATAAGAGTATTAATCCCTCCAATAAGAATGAAACGAATTAATTCATTTCGAAACAATCGTTTGATCAGTTCAGTCATGCAATTATTCCTAATAACCGAGCGACTCATGAATCAATATTAAATGGATCCGTTGCGGTATGCTGCAAAAACGTTGAAAGCATTCAATCGAACAAATCCGGTCAGCCTGTAAACAATCGACACAATATCCGGTTTTCACACATGGAGTGGTCCGATTAAGACGTTTAGCATTCCGTGGTGCTGCTACGGTTCGAACGCGTTGAATTGCCTCTGAATCATTGGCTACAATTTTGTTGATCCCTGCAAATACATAGACTTTTTTAGGACCAAACATGAGTGCTGAAACACGATTACTTGTCCCGTCAATGTTATAAAGAGCTCCAGTTTCGACCACTGCATTGGCACTCATTAAAAATGCATCAGCAAAAAACGTTTCGCGCATCACGCGATCACGCTCTTCCGGAGTTATCAAAGGTTCATACCGATCTAGGATGCGCTTGTTCGTTGTTTTTAGCCACGTCAGGACGCCAATCTCATCCAATGTGACTGAGCCACCAAATCCAACAACCTGCGCACCTTGAAGCATTTCTTGCGCAAAAGATAACGCTTCTTCTCTTGTTCGAACCTGAGTAACTTCAAAACCATGTCTTCTAAAATTTTTTTCTAGCTTTTCATAGTTATAATCCATGGGTTCCCTCCTTGCTGGAAAAAAGAGACGACGCCGTCTCTTTCAACCTGTTTCAAGACCATCTAGTTTAGAAACTAACTTTAACGTTTTCGCGGGATTCTTCTTCTGCTTTAAAGTAATCAGCAACTTTGAATTGAAACATATTTGCGATAATAATCGTTGGGAAAACTTCTCGCAAATTGTTATAACTTAAAGCAACATCGTTATAAAATTGCCGAGAGAACGCAATCTTGTCTTCGGTATCTTTGAGATTACCCATCATTTCACTAAAATGTTTATCTGCTTTAAGTTCTGGATAAGCTTCAGATACTGCAATTAGACGCCCTAATGTGCGAGAAAGCGCACTATCCGCTTGAGCCATTCCAGTGACATCTTCGCTCTTTGCGGCATTGTCATACATGGAACGTGCTTTAGCAAATTGTTCGAAAATGTCTTTTTCATGTTTGGCGTACCCTTTTACTGTCTCCATTAAATTGGGTAACAAATCAAAACGACGTTTCAATTGAACATCGATTTGGCTCCAAGAATTGCGAACTTTGTTGCGAGAAACGACCAATTTATTGTATACGGAAATCACAAAAACAACTAGTAAAACAACGACTACAAGAATTACGACTGGAACGATCCACTCCATGGTGATTCCTCCTTTATTGTTGATACAATGATACCATGGTCAACGACTGCATACAAGATGGCTACCGTCCTCGAGCGCCACCGCCTCCTCCACCAAACGAACGTCCTCCTCCAAATCCTCCACGACCACCAGAGCCGCTTCCGGAACCTACTCGTTGGGCTCTTGCTTTGTTAATAGTTGTTGTTGCGGTAGTGAAATTTGACATCATGCGCATGTGCATATAGGTATGAAACATTGGATATCGCATCATCGGCGAGGCTTGAAGCTCTTGTTCACGGTTGAGTTGTTTAAATTTAAATCGTAATTGCTTCTCTACTAGATCTGCAATGCCAAACGAAACCGCATATACAAGATAATGTTCCCAAATAGTAATAGAGGGCATTGGATAATCATCGAAATGCGAGAACTCTTCAAGGAATTTTTTAAATGCGTGCCATCGAACATATTCTTCGTTCCCTTGCTTACTTCGACGCTTGATATGGATAATATAACTAGTAAAAAGTGCGGTGACTGCAATGCTAATTCCCGTTAAGTAAGGGAGCGATCGGATGGGAACGACTGACCATAATAAGAATGCCACGACAGAGATAAGCAATGCAATTGCAAGTATACCAGCGTATCTTTTAATTACATTCTCACTTTCCTTATCAAAGAAATCATTTTTAGAACTATCTTTTTTAACCAAATCAATCCATACTCGATTGCATTCATAATACGTAATCGCATTTTTTTCTTTTTTTGTGTATTCTTCTAATTGATTTAATGTAAGAGTATCGGCTTTAGCAACAATATCAAAAAACCATTTTAAAAGATATTTTTCGTACGATTTTAAGTCTGTGGAGTCTTTTTCTCGACGATAGATAAGCGTATAATTGGGTTTTTTATCGGTTAGAGATTGTCCAGAATAATCAATATCAATGAAGTGTCTTCGAATTAAATCCATGAGAGTGGCACTTACATCTTCTTTGATGATTTCTTTGTAGCGATATAAGAATCCCATTTCTGCAGGGGGATAGTTTGCAGGAAGTTCTCGATAGTATTCACCATAAAAATCAGATTTTAATTCCTTATCATATTTTAAATAGATCGAATATGCTAGCCAAAACGCAAGAAGATAAAGGATAAGAAATACGACAATAACGGCAATGTTAACATAGTAATACAATTTATCTTCTCGCTCGATGGCTTGTTCTTCTTCAAGAATTAGATCAAGAGCGACAAGCGAATAAGTATTTTTTGCTGCTATATTAGGTACTATATCAAGAGGAAATAGAATACGAGCTTCAGTGACTTCGCCAGGAAGTTGTCGCGAATTCTCAAAAACAATCTCGTTATTAGTCAATGAAACAAGTCGTCCATTATTTGTCCCATGACCAAAAAAGTAAATGTCTTCTGGGGAGTGGGTGTTGTTAGGAAGAGAGAGTGATACTGTAATATTTTCGGCGCGTAGCCCCCAATTAGGAGAAAAAATCCAATTTAGTTCAGCGATGTCTTCATAGGCTGTTACTGCTCCTTGAATTCGATAAGTGTATTCAAAGGTTGCCGCTGGAGAAAGACCGCTCGGAAGACGCGAAAATATGGACACGCATTCTGTTTCGTTTGATGGGCAACGAATTAAATCTCCTAACTCATCAATATCATTTCTCCATGAGTATCCGATCGTATTAGGACTATCCGTGCTAGTATTTGTTAAGGAATTTGCATTAATGACTAACTGATCATTAGAATCATAAACACGAACTTGAATTGAATCTTCATCAAAAGAAGACCGATCCACTAAAGAATCATTATTCTTACCATAGCCAATGTCGCGAAAATAAACTGTCATTCCATCTTCAAATAATACATGTTCACGCTCGGTGATAAGCATTGAACCATCATCTTCTACAACAACCTGCATTTCGTAACTGGTTATTATCATTGAATCATTTTCGTATAAGTTTTCTTCGATAAACGTATATATAAATGGGAAAAGAATTGCAGCAATAGCGATAATGATTGCAATGATATTGTTCTTAAAATAATAACGCAAGCGCATATCAACACCCCACACTTCTAAATTATAGTGTACTAGAATTTGCGTTAAAAATACAGCCTTTCTTACAAGGAATTGTAGAATCGATAATAATCCTTAACGATTGACTCTTTCTTAAAATATCCTAATGAAAGAGTTTTCTTGGAATTGATTCCATAATCAAAAAAACCCAATTTCTAAAAGGGTTTTTTAGCTGGTGCGGATAAAGGGAGTCGAACCCTTAAGCCTTGCGGCGCTAGATCCTAAGTCTAGTGCGTCTTCCAGTTCCGCCATATCCGCAAAATGGTGCTGACTATAGGAATCGAACCTACAACCTACTGATTACAAATCAGTTGCTCTGCCAATTGAGCTAAGTCAGCAAATGGTGGACGCTACAGGGCTCGAACCTGCGACCTCTTCCGTGTGAAGGAAACGCTCTCCCAGCTGAGCTAAGCGTCCACATAATCAAAATAACACAGCGTAAAGATTTTATCATTTATCTTGCTCAAAATCAAGCGTTACATTGTGTTGATGCATTAACATAAACAAACTAATCTTTTTTGCAAAAAAAACCCTATATCATATATAATTATTATATACTCGATAAGGATATTAAAAATGAAAAAAGTCAATTTAATCAACGCTATTACTTTTCTTATCACAATGATACTTGTTGTTATTGTTTTTTCATTTTCGATTAATCGTATTAATTCCTTTCATTCCAATAATACCTATGAAGCGATTGTCGAACAAAAGAAAATCCATATTTATGAAAATGTTAACAACCAAATTATTCGAATTCAAGGTTATCAAAATAGTTTTACCAATAACCTTTTTCAAATTAGCGATTCTCACATCGACTCTCTGCTTGAACAAACATTATCTGAAAGCGACACCATCAATTCTTTGTCTTATTTAGATCTATTAATTCCTGATGCATATACTATTCTCCTATACAAAAATAATTCAATCATTTATAACCCTTCAAACATTAGTGTTAATGTTGATAATCTCGAACTTAATGATTCCTTCTCTTCTCAAAATGTTTATCATTTTGAACCTTATCGTCTCTTTATCGGAATTAATCAAGCGTATGTAGATAACAAAATATTCGATCAAGTCAGAACAGATATTTTATCTGCGAATTATGAATTGCATTCTTACATGTGGATCAATCAAATTCTCAATTATGACGGTGGTGATGACTATGCTGTTCGTTTTATTCACCCAAACTCTATTCCACAATCGGGTGTGATGTTATCGACTAATACTGAAGTATATGGAATAAGACCTTATTTATTGGAATTGGATGGTGTGAAACAAGATGGAGAAGTGTATTTCACTTACCATTTTCAATTGCCTGGCAGTACAGAATTAGCTGAGAAAATAACCTATGCGAAACTCTATGAGCCTTATAATTGGGTGATTGCAATGGGTATTTATATTGAAGATATCTCATCCTATTCGGAGCGAGCGCGGGCAGGAATATTGTCGTTTTCACTCCAAGTATCTTCAATTTTCATTGCTATCTTTCTTGTTGCAAATTTGCTAAACTTTGGCTTGATGTCCAGATTGACAAAAAAACGGGTTGAATTGTTTGCAGATTCTATGCTTGAAGAAGCCAATCGAGATGAATTAACGCATGCTTTCTTACGTAGAGTAGCAATAAAGCACTTTGAGAAGTTCCTGAAAGATAAACAAGCAAAGCCTTCAAAATCCTTTGGTTTTCTTTTGTTTGATATCGACTACTTTAAACAAATTAATGATCGCTTTGGGCATAAAATGGGTGATACAATTCTATCGGGCATTGTAGATCATCTCCAAACTATAATATCGTCTTCACATGAAATCTATCGCTGGGGTGGTGATGAATTTATACTTATCATTGAAAATACTTCAGAAGCAGAAAATTTTGATCAGGCGCGTAAGATCGTTGAATCGATTGCTACAACTCAATTTTCTTGTGATGGTATTTCTACTTCAATTACCATCTCGCTGGGGCTTACATATATACAAGTGAATGATTCGTTGATTGATGATGCTGTCTCAAGAGCAGATCGTGCACTTTATTATTCAAAGAAAAACGGAAGAAACCAAGCTACCCAATACAATAGCCAACTTGATGATTTTATAAATAGCGATGAGTTTTACCATATCTAAGAACAAAAAAAGACCCATCTAAGTCGATAAGCCTTAACTGTTCATGGTGACCTGTACGGGATTCGAACCCGTGAATGCATGCGTGAAAGGCATGTGAGTTAAGCCGCTTCTCCAACAGGCCAAAAAAAATGGCGCCTAGTGTAGGACTCGAACCTACGACCGATCGGTTAACAGCCGATTGCTCTACCAACTGAGCTAACTAGGCAAGATTAATTCGTGCCAAATTATCATAGCATAACTGGGTGTTCTTTTCAATATCAATTCCACATAAAATAACCGTAATTTTAAATCTCACTGGAACTAGAGGCCAAATTGCGAATCCAGTGCTTTTTCCGAACGAAATGGATGCCGATAAATGTCTTTATTAAATCTGAACCTTGAACCAAGAAGTAAATCCAAACGATTGAAATTGTAGTTTGTGTACTCATCAACAAAGCCAATGGAACTGCCACAATCCACATAAATCCTGAATCAAAAAGAAAAGTTGAATAGGTTGCTCCGCCAGCACGCAATACAAAAAAACATCCAACATTGATCATAAATACCGGAAGGAAAAATGCAATAACAAGCATGAATTGGGTGGCAAGCATTCGTACACTTTCATCAACGTTGTAGATGAGTGGTATAAAGGACGATAATAACGCTAGCAGCACTCCGCTCCCCACTGCAATCATCACTCCAAAAGCAATTAATTTCCATGCGTTCTCTTCAGCTTCTTGCAAGCGATTGGCCCCCAGCTCATTTCCTACCATAACAGCCGTACCTGCTGCAAGACCGGCAAATGTAACATAAAACAGGTTACTTGCTGTACCCGATATAGTTAAGGCTGCAACGGTGCCACCTCCACGGATAGAATAAGCAAAAACAAGCATCGATGAGCCAACAGTCCACAACACTTCATTCGCAAATAAAGGTAATCCTTTTTTCAATACTCGATTTAAAAGTTTAGAAGGAATATGAAAATGTGAATATGCACCTTCTGCAAAGGGATGTTTTTGATAATGGGCAACAAAAATTAGCAAGAATGCTTCAACACTCCGAGCAATGACAGTTGCTATAGCGGCTCCAACAACGCCTAACGCTGGGAACCCAAGGTGACCAAAAATAAGGACATAATTCAATCCGAGATTGATAAGAATTGATAGAAGACCAACTTTCATAGGAATTCTTGTTTGACCAATTTCTCGAAAAGAAGTGGCATAAAGTTGGATAATCATCAAGGGAATAATTCCTATCAACATGACCGATAAATAATCCATAGACAGTTGAACTGCCTCGGGACTATCGGGTAGATATGCAGCAACAAAGTGATGGCCAAATAAAGAGTAGACTAGAATAAGTAATCCTCCAATAACAAGAGCAAAAAGCGTTTTAATTCGAAATGAGTTACGAAGTCCATTTTGATCATTTGCGCCTTTAAATTGAGCCAAGAAAATGCCTGGCCCAGCTAACCCCCCCATCAAAGCAAACATTACAATAAACATCAGTTGATTGGCGATTGCAACTCCATCGATTGCCGCTTGATTCAATTGACCAACCATAATATTATCCAACAAACCAACAAAGTTAGTGACACCCTGTTGGAGCATAATCGGAAGTGCAATTGCGATTGTACGTTGATAAAAACCCTTTGTTCCAATAAATTTGTGAAACATCGCATCGCCTCCCCTTTGCAAAAAAAGACACATGCAGTGTCTTTTAAATGAGCCATGCATGGTGGGCCTGAATGGAATCGAACCAGCGACCTTACCCTTATCAGGGGTACGCTCTAACCAACTGAGCTACAGGCCCAACATAATGCTTATTTAATATATCACGACCCATATTTATTGTCAAGATTAGAATCAAATTTTTTCCATTATTTTAAGGCTTTCTTGCATTATAGATCACAAAAAAAGAAAAGCCCATCCATTTGGATGAGCTTAGGAAAACGAATTAACGTTTTGAGAACTGAGGTGCACGACGAGCAGATTTGAGACCGTATTTTTTGCGTTCTTTTGCCCGCGCATCACGTGTTAACATACCAGCTTTTTTTAAGACAGCACGATAATCAACTGATGCATCCAACAAAGCACGAGCAATTCCTAAACGAATTGCACCAGCTTGACCAGAAAAACCGCCACCAACTACATTGACAGCAATGTCAAAATGTTCTTGAGTGGATGTTAAAGCAAGAGGTTGTTTTAAATCCATCACCAAAGTTGGAAAAGGCATATAGGCATCTACATCAGTACCATTCACTAAAATTTTTCCGCTTCCTGGTGTTAGAATTACACGAGCAGTGGAACTCTTACGACGTCCAAGTCCAATATATTGAACTGTTTTCTTTTTGGTAGCCATGTTGTTCCCCTCTCTATTCTTTCACTTCGTATGCTTGTGGATTTTGGGCAGCGTGTGGATGTTCGCTTCCTTCATAAACAAACAATTTCTTAATCATTTGACGGCCAAGTCGTCCTTTCGGAATCATACCCCAAACCGCGCGTTCCAGCATTTCTACCGGATAATGCTCCTTCATGGTGCGTGCGCTTCGTGTACGAAGCCCACCAACATAACC
>JBAYCP010000004.1:0-13945 GCA_041668665.1 Bacilli bacterium
ATAAACAGTGCCCCAGTACCAATGAATTGATGAATTCCAGAAATAAGCAACAATGCTAAGGTAAATCCGAGTCCCATTCCTAGCGCATCGAGAATCGAATCCCAAACCGAATTTTTCGAAGCAAAGGCTTCTGCACGGCCAAGAATAATACAGTTGACAACGATAAGAGGAATAAAGATTCCAAGGGAAGCATATAAGTCTGGAGTAAACGCATGCATAAGCAAATCGATAATCTTAACAAAAGTCGCAATGACTACAATGTAGATTGGAATACGAATTTCATTTGGAACTAATTTCTTGATTAGCGAAATCACGATGTTTGACAAAAGTAGAACAATGATGACTGCGATGCCCATCCCAATGGCATTATCAAGGTTTGTGGATACCGCCAAGGTTGGACACATTCCAAGAAACATGACAAGAACTGGGTTTTCTTTGAATAAACCAGCAAGAAAGATTTGTGCTTTTTTCATTCAATGTTGCCTCCTATCCTTCAATCTCATTTTGGAAATGTCGTCCACAAGCTTGAATGCTCATGAGCGTAGGCTGAGTGGTGCGCGTAGCTCCCGATACAATAACCCCATTCCCAAGATTGGTTGGATCTAATTCTCCAATGTCCTCGATGGATTGATTGAGGAAACGAGCAGAGAATGAGGGTTCTGCAACAATGGTCCCTATTCCAGATGTTTGGTCTTCCATGACTAGCACCTTGAAACCTCTATATATACCATTGATGTCAATGGAAAGAAGATATCGAACTTCTCCCCCCTTGTACGCTTTAATGCTGACTCGATAGAGATAAGCGATTATGGTCGTCCCATTTTTTGCGGTATATACACCAGTAACTCCATAATCAGCATACTCTGCACTCGGAGAATCATCATACAATTCAAATGTAGCGCTCGGGTAAAGCTGTGCGAGTGTGTCCGCTTCCTCAGCTATTTGATTTTGCTGAATTATTGGATTCGCAATATGATAAACAAAGGCCAATCCAGCGGTTGCAACGGAGGCAAAGAGTGCTAATACAATTGGCAATTTTACCATGGGTTTCATGGAATCATCACCCCTTCCAAAAGAATTCCTTCCGTTAGATTCGGCATTTCAACAAGATGATAGGCATTATAGGCAATGCTATCGCCTCCTGCATTTTCCTTTAAATAAATAATGCCAACATTGAAGAGCGCGGCGAAAAGCAACAACGCAACAGTGACGATGGCTTTGCGGCCAAGATGGTCGGTCGTGCGTCCTTTAATGAAACGATCGATTAATGGAACAGCAAGGTTCATTACAGCAATCGAGAAAACAACTCCCTCAGGGGTTGCCCCGCTGACCCGAATGAGAAAAGTAATAAGACCTGCTCCGATGGCAAAAATGATCTTTCCATATGGCGATGTAGGCGAAGTCACAGGATCCGTTAGCATGAAGACTGCAGCAAATGCGCTGCCACCTATAGCCAAATGAATGAGCACATAGTCAATGACATTTAATTGCTTGAACACTGCTACGGCGATGGCAGAAA
Source organism: Bacilli bacterium (assembly GCA_041668665.1). Taxonomy (GTDB): domain Bacteria; phylum Bacillota_I; class Bacilli_A; order RFN20; family UBA1709; genus JBAYCP01. The sequence goes on from JBAYCP010000004.1 coordinate 1,520, forward strand.
CAATAATGGTCCCAAGATAGAAAGTAGGAATTCGCCAATCAATGACGCGAAGAACGCAAAAGATAATGGCAATTGCAAAGAGTAGCAATGTGAACGTCTCTCCCAAAGCACCGCTATAATTACCTATAAAAAGCTGACCAATGGAATCAATACCTTCTGGCAATTGAGTGCTAAACCAATTGGTTGCCATGGAAGTTGTAGGTGTCGCCCCTGCAACCACAGAACCAATATGAGTATCGCGCATATAATGGACAAGTGTACTTGGATAAGCAAGCCCCACAACGATACGTCCTACTGCAGCTGGATTCACGATATTATAACCGAATCCGCCAAAAATCATTTTTCCTACTGCGGTGCTCACAAGTGCTCCGAGAACAACCACGAATATCGGGGTCCCTATGGGAATCGTAAGGGCAAAAATCAACGCAGTAACATAACTATAAGAATGAAGAATATCTTTTAACAACATCTTAAAATCAAATTTCTTTTGCCTTTGAAACGTTGGGCGAAGTCTAAAAAATGCCCAAATCGCATCCAAAATCAATGTTGTAATGAGCGCAATCAACCCAATCATAATCGCTTGCTCACCGTAACTTGAGCGCAAGGAAAAATTATAAATAATGGAAGCAATCCATACAATTGCGATTCCAGCGGTAACTAACAACATTATTTTCTTTGTCGATCGTTTGCTCCGCAAATAAGGAGCAGGTAACATTCCAAATTTCATTGATTACTCTCCCCCTATTTTCCTAAGTTCGCTTTTGCTTGAGCGATTTTTAATTGAATTTTAGCTTTCTTAACAGCTTCCATGACTTCAATTTTGGATGGACATACATAGCTGCAAAGGCCGCATTCAACACAAGCATTTACATCAAGGGTCATAATTCGCTCCGTGTTCTTTTCTTCGACAGCATTTTTAATTTCAACTGGTTGAAGATGAGCAGGACAAGCGAGCGTACAATCTCCACATCGCAGGCAGGGTTCTGCTTTCCATTCGACACGTTTTAATACCGTTAGTCCGTTGACGACAGGAGTAATAACAAAAGAATCATTTAGTTGAGCCTTGGAAGACATGGGACCACCAGCGATAAGAGAAACGGCTTCTACACCCGCTTGATATCCTCCCACTGCAGTTAGAACATCACTAGCCAAAGTTCCAATGGTTGCACGAACATTGCGATTCGTATCTATTGCATTTCCACTTACTGTAAGCACCCTTGAAGTGACAATTTCACCGTTGCATAGCGCGCGTCCTACAGCGGCTGCCGTCTGAACATTGTTGACAACAACTCCAATTTCTGCAGGAAACTTATTATACTCTTTATGAAACACTTCTTTGACGAGCGAACGTTCCCATCCCATGGGATATACATCGGGAACTTCCACCAACTTCACGAGTGGGTAATTCGGTAAAATGCCACTTAATGCACTTTTAACTGCTTCTTTCCCGCGCTTAATTGCAATAACAATCCGTTTCGCATTGGCAGCAAGTCTCAAAAATTCTGCACCTTTTAATAACCATTCTTGTTCGGATTGCATCATCAAAAAATCGGTAGTCAAATAAGGTTCGCATTCAATACCATTTAACAAAATGGCATCCATTTCTTTGCAATTTAGATATTTGACATAGGTTGGAAATCCCGCGCCCCCCATACCGATGATGCCTGCTTCTTTGATAGCTTCCACAATGGCAGTTTGAGTAGGGTTCTCTCCTACAATTAGGTGCATTAATGTTTCTCGTTCATCATTTTTGTCGTTCATAATGACGAGATGCTTGACAGGACGACCTAATCCAGCATGAAAGCGCATTTCCACATTTTCAACTTCCCCAGATACCGGAGAATAAAGTGGAACAGGAAAATCTTTTCGTCGAGCAATTAGTGTGCCAATTTTTACATGATCACCGGTTTTCACCAAGACTTCGAATTCGAGCCCATTGGGGCCAACAATAGGGAGACGCACTAGTTCGGGTGACGGTAAAACAAGTAAGGATTGTTCGGTGCTTAAATGCTTAAATCCTGGAACATGAACCCGTCCCTTTGTGCTAAAAATTCCCATGGAATCAATCAACTCCGTTTCTTATTTCATATCAGGTTTATTGTATCATTTATTTAAATCGTTGAAAAGGAAATAGTAACTGATAGAAAGGGCTATTTTTGTTTATTTTTTCACATGAAGGGTTCACAAAAAAACCACCTTGGTTCACAAGGTGGTTTGTACTTAACGACTCATGATTGTCATATGGGGAAGGAGCATGTATTTAGGTCCAAAAAAGGAATTCTCTTGGTTCATGGACTGGGAAAAATACCAATTTTCACGGCACTCATTGATGTTTCCGCTAAAAGCCCCGCCACTGACTGGCTTCAGATGGGCACCATCATAGTAGTAGGCTAGCCGTATTTCGCCTCCAAAGGCACCAGTAATCTCATCCACTTGCAAGTCTGAAAAAGAGACAATTTCGACATAAGGAGACTGTTTCAACGTATTTTCGTCCAAGGTACCGCCGGATAAGATGAGGTTGTTACTATCCACCGAATACGGAGCATTTAAGTACTGAGCATACTGTGTCGAGCCCCAAAGATTTTCAACAATCCCATCTTTAAGAATCGTGGTGGGAGCTCCCACACAGCCATGAACATCAAAAGGAGATGAAAGCGTTGAGCCACTCAAATATGGGTCAATGGTAAGAGTGATTTTGTCGCCACGTATTTTTTCTCCCTGAAGCGGGAATCCCGGAGTAGCGACACTAATTTTTTGGAAAATGGACTGAACGTTTGTATTCAATGAAAAGTATCGCATTAAATCCGAAATGGCATCCGTTCGTAGAAGAACAGAAATATCTTTAAAGAAAGGCATCGGTTGAGCTTCTGCTCTTCCTTTGGCCGATAACAGTGTTTCTTCGACACGTGTGCGAAGAATATTAGAATCGAAGTTTGCTAGATGCACTAAATCATAACGTTCAATCTCTTCATGGATTCCTTTCCACGTGCACACATACTCAACCTCTGCTTCGTAGGATTCTGTTTGAAGATCAACTCCATTGGAGTTCACAAATTCAATCATCTTATGATGAACGAATACTTCACATGAATTGATGAATCCCTCCTGAAAATGATCGGCTTCATAAACCGCTTCTGCCATAGCAATCGCCGTTTCTTGAAGTGATCTATCGGCCAAATTGGATGGGATGGAAGGCGGAATTTTCGAATTTGAAGTAGGAAGTTCAAACATTGGAACTAATGCAAATTGTGCTGCATAGAATGCTTTTTCAAAGGCTTGTTCCAGTGCAGGGCGACTCATAGAAGGCGAAACAAGGGTCCGAGAACTGCCTAACATTCTTGTCCCATTATGTTCAACTTCGCGATAAATAGTTACCCCATAATGGGTCACACGTTTGGAGCGATTCATTTCTAGACGACGTTTGACGAAAAATAACTCTTGAGATTGATCAGTCACCCCTTGAATTTCGTAAGCCGTGATTTCAGGGATGGAATGGAGAATTGATTGCAATACTTTTTTCATGATAAGGCCACCCTAGCTTTCAAATACGGACCGCCACCAGCGGTTTTAACGAATTCTTTGTATCCTTTTCCACACATTCCACCGCCATCGATTTCAAAGTCACGAGACACCATGGAGATGGATTGCAATAAATCAGGGACATACCCCGTCATATATACTGGAGAAACAATTGATCCTGTTAATCGACCATTTTTAATCTCTCTTCCAACAAGCGCCACACACTGTATCCCCCAATTCTTGGGATCTTCCATACCACTCATCATTGTAGAAACTAAGTATCCATTATCGATGGATTCAATCATTTTCTCTAGGGAATCATGGCCTGGTTCAAAGTAGGTATTGGTCATACGTGTGTAGGTTTTACGTTCGAAGGATTGCCGTTTTCCATTTCCAGTGGGTTCAATTCCAAGCTGCATGGCCGATAGCGTGTCGGCAATACCCGTTTTGAGAATTCCCTTCTCAATGACAATGGTGTCATGCGCAAGAATACCTTCATCATCAAAAAAGTACGAGGATACATTTTCGGGGCCAAGAGCTCCCTCATGCATCGTTACCAGGGAAGATGCGATTGGTTTCCCAATGAACTCTACTGCTTTTGCGCGCTGTTTAACAAACATATCCATCTCAACCCCATGTCCAAAAGCTTCGTGAGCAATTAATCCTGTAATTTCTGGACTAGTAATTACATCATAAATTCCGGGCTCCACGGGTTTGGCTTCCAAAAGATCAATAGCAAGATCAATGGTTTCCATCGCACCATGTTCAACCGATTCGAGTTGGGAAACATGATCAACCCCCGAATAGGATTGATAGGCATATTGAACTTTTTGATCACGACGAACAACTCCCATAACCATTGTGTTGGTCCACGTGTAAATTTGTTCCAAATCCCGTTGAGGAGACAGAAACATTTTGTTGATAATCACATGTTCTAATCCAAGATTACAATTAATTAGAAGAGGCTCCCGATGACACTTATTTTTTAGTGCCGTTAGTCGTTCAACAATAAGCGATTCATTTACAACTTCTCGGTCTTTGAGTCGCTCATAGTGCGCCGTTAATGGTTCTTCATGCATCAATGGATAGACATAAGATTGAAAATGCTCGGATTGAGCTAGTTTTTTAGATAATTGAGCAGTTTCTAAGACAGCATCTACAGTTGCCAAAAAATTCGCATCATTGAGTGTATTCCCCGAATATTCTGCATAGGAAACTCCATTATAGACACGAACCACAAAACCACGTTCCTTAAGTGGAGAATCCCCTACTGAAGTAACTTGAGTTCCAACACGAATACTAATACCTTTACTGTCGGTCACAAGGACCGAACAATAAATAAAGTGTTGTTGTAACTCGCGAATAAGTCGTTGAAAAATCGGCTTTTGTGAGCGAAGATACTCCGAATATTGATAATCCATAATGTCTCCTTCTTTCTAGTTTATAAATCCAGGTTTGTGTGAGCTTTACAACAATGTTGATTAAAGGACTACGGAATATTTGTCATAATGACTATCATGATATTGCATTGTTTCCGTAGGCTTTAATCCTGAGTAATCGATCTGTGAACAAAATGATTGCAATTCATCCGAGGCATCCTGATTTTCAAAATATTTAATCAAAATTAAAACTCCTTGGGAAAGCTCTTCACTTGCTTGTTCTACTAGATCCCAAATGCTTGTTTGAGCAAACAATCCGTTCCCGGGATGACGCCATTGTTCATGGGTTGTATTCAAATAATCATGGTGGTCCTTATCGAGAGAACCACAAGGATGCATCATCGCATACAATTGGGTATGCTGTTTGCCCAACCATCGTAAAAGTGTGCGTTTGATTCCCCATGGATCGTAAAGTACTTTTTCAACGGTTAACATGTCGCGCCAAGCTTCGTAATACCAATCGTTTTGGGCTTCTGTTTCTTCATCCCCATACATTTGGCTAACCCACCACATGGCATGATGGCTTGCTTGAATCGCTTTTTTTGCAGGATGCTTACGAGGAGAAATGCGAAAATGCTTCAATAGAAAGACATCAATCATCGTTTCATACTGTGCATGATAAATTTCATATCGTTTAGGATCTTGTGCCGAGAATCCCGAGCGATAAAAAACATAAGGATGTACATTACGATCAAGGACATAGTGGCTCATTGCCCCAAGCAAAAAGGCACGCAAAATTCGCACTTCAGTACGTTGATCCTTGGTCTGTAAAAATAAAAGCATTCGTTCAAATTTCTCAGCGATCTCTTCTTGATGAAGCCGACTTCCAAAAGCATTAACTTCGGCTTTATTTGTACGTTTTCTCCAAGGAACATATCCATAAAAAAATAAAGGATCCGGTCCTTGTGCACCTACAAGATATGCTTCAATCTCCATCGGAGAACTCGGACGATAATCGATTGGAATATGATCGAGTTGTTGAGAGGCAAACCAATGGTGTGTTAACGATGAAGGCACGTAAACATCCCTCCTTCTCTGTGACGCTTTTATTATGAACGAAAGCAACGATATTTGCAAACATCGTATGTGTTATTTGGCTAGACTAACATGAAAAAACTCCTGTAAGAAGGAGTTTGTACATAAGATGGTGCCTGAGGTCGGACTCGAACCGACACGGCTGCGAACCGATGGATTTTGAGTCCATTGCGTCTACCAGTTCCACCACTCAGGCATTGCGAATTGTAGTATATCATTCCTACAGCTAAATCGCAAGATAAAAGACATTAAATTTCTTCAGTTTCAAATAAATCACTATTCAATGATAAGGCGCCAATTTTGCATTGTAAGACAACTTCAAGCAAGGTATTGATCTCATCGATGTAGACTTCTTTTGGCATATTTTCATCGCCAAACACGACAGGCATCGGAATTTGATAGCCATAACCGATAGCTTTGGTTAGTAGTCGCTGGGCACGCTGCTCACTTTCACAAAGTACGGGAATTTTATTTGCGGCACTGAGCTCTAAAATTCGTTTGGTCTTTCCGCTCCCGTGACCACCTAAAATTAATTTCATGAGACTTCCTCCTTGGTTGATTGCCTTTCATTGTAGTCAAACCATGATGGAATGTCAATCATGAGATGTCACTATCCTTGGAGCAAAGGGTTGTGCTATAATGTGCAAAATAGGAGGGAAACCATGGCTTATCAAATCATATTTTCTGACATCGATGGAACCTTATTTGACCATCAACATAATGAAATCCCTCCTTCTGCTATCAATGCCCTTCGAAGTGCTCATCATAAGGGCATTCAAATCGTATTAAGTAGTGGACGCAGCCTACCTCTTATCGATGAACTTGGTGTATTGCTCCAAGTTCCTTATGACGGTCTCATCACTTGCAATGGTGCGTTGGTGTTTGATGCCCACCGAAACGTTATTTTTGAAGAACCTATCCCACAACAAGATATTGATGCGCTTGTGTCCTTGTGTCAGCGAGAATCAATCTGCCTGAATCTCGTAGAAAAAGACTCTTTCTATTTAACGGAAGAACCCAATCAAGCTGTTCTTGATTCCTGTCACGCCTTACATATTACGCCTCCTCCTACCCGTTCCTACCAAGGGGCTCCTATCTACCAAGCTATAATTTTTATTGATCAAGATCAGCAAGATCGACTTTCAGAAGCTCTTTCTGCTTTTCATTTAATCCGTTTTCATCCTCAGACCTGTGATATTAGTGCTCCTCATATGAATAAAGCCTTTGGCATTCAACATTTTTTAGACTATGTAGGATTATCCAAAGACGATGCAATTGCTTTTGGAGATGGTGGAAATGATATTGAAATGTTGAAACATGTTGGGTTGGGAATTGCCATGGGCAACGCCAGTGATTCTGTTAAATTGCATGCAAAACATATCACCAATCGCGTCGATGATCATGGAATTGAACAAGCTTTACTCTATTTTGAAATCATATAAAAAAGCGTTCATGATGAACGCTTTTTTCTTTTCATGGCGCGCCCGACACGAATCGAACGTGCGACCCCAACCTTCGGAGGGTTGTGCTCTCATCCCCTGAGCTACGGGCGCATTGGTGAAACCAGCAAAGTTTATTATACTGGATTCCATGAAAAATACAACTAATATTCTCGATAATAACATTCATCTTTTTTGGGGATGTAAGAAACCAATGGCGTGGCCAAGCGGATTCGAACCACCGACCTAGCGCTTAGGAGGCGCTCGCTCTGTCCAGCTGAGCTATGGCCACAAAAGACGACGCTTATATTATACCAAATCTTTTGTAAAACAAAAGAAAAAAAAGGGGTTGCCCCCTCTTATCTAAAGAATTTGAACAATGTAGTAAACCGCAAATAAGACGGCTAACGCATACATAATAGGATGGACTTTCTTCGCCTTCCCTGCCCCAATCATTGTGACCACGTAAGTAAAGAAACCTACGGCAATTCCGTTGGAGATGGAGTACGAAAGAACCATGACAATTACGGTAACAAAGGCTGGGACCGCAATAGTAAAATCGGACCAATCAATGTTTTTAAGTGCACTCGCCATTAGAATCCCCACTATAATAAGAGCAGGTCCTGTAACAACACCGGTTACTACCGATAAAACGGGGAACAAGATAATAGAAGCAAAGAATAAGACACCAGTGGTTACTGAGGTAAGACCGGTACATCCACCTTCTTCAATTCCAGCTGCGGATTCGATGTAGGAAGTAACGGTAGAAGTTCCAAGCACACTGCCAAAAACTGTACCAATCGCATCAATAAGAAGGGCTTTCTCGCTATTGACCAATTCGCCTTTTTCATTCAACAACTTGGCGGGTCCGGCGACAGCCATCAAAGTTCCTGCAGTATCAAAGAAATCAACGAACAAGAAGCTAAAGATAATCAACCATCCTTCTGGGGAAGTTAACACATTACCAACTTCACCAAAAGCAGCACCAAACGTCGTGAAAGCAGGGAAAGTAAGATCAAAACCTGACCAGTGAGGCATTTGTTCCACTCCACCCACAACTAGAGAAATGCCAGCAAAATTTGCAATTAGTCCTGCAACTGCTGTTGCAACAATGCCAAAGAAAATTGCTCCTTTTACTTTACGTACCATTAGAACAATGGTAAGAAAGAGTCCAAATAGTCCAAGCACCATGACTGGGCTTGAAAGCGAACCTAAAGCAGGTAAGGCAGCGGCAGTATCGATATAAATAATCCCTGCTCCTTTTAGACCTAAAAATGCAATGAAGAATCCAATTCCAGCACCTACGGCATACTTTAACGATTGGGGAATTGCATCAATGACTTTTTTGCGAACGCCAGTCAAAGAAATTAATACAAAGATAACCCCAGAAATTAGTACAGCTGCTAAAGCAAACTGCCATGATTTGTTCATACCCCAAGGTGCGCAGACGGTCAGCGCAAAAAATGCGTTTAAACCCATACCAGGTGCCAATGCAATTGGATACTTGGCAACAACCCCCATCAAGATCGTCGTAAAACCTGATGAAATCGCTGTTGCTAGAAAGATGGAACCCCATTCCATTCCCGTATCGAAGGCACCATTCCCGGCGAGCATCGTCGGATTGACTGCTAAAATATAGGCCATCGCAAGAAAGGTCACTAATCCGGCAAACATTTCCCGTTTAATGGTTGAACCTTTTTTGCTAATCCCGAAGAACGTATCAATTCTAGACATGACTTTTTCCACAAATAAACCTCCTTTAAGTTGTGTTTGTGCAATAGCTCTCGGGCAAGAAAATAGAAAAATCCGTCGTGGCGACGGATTTACAAAAGCAAAACTTTTGATCCGCCATAGTCCTTTCTTTACGGGAAAGGGTAGAAACTGCCCACCATATTAGGGCATTATACGACAGCTATTCACATAAAAGAGTATACCGAGATAAGAATCAAAGTTCAAGAGTAAAATATACTATTCTTCAAACATTTCTCGAAAAGAATGAATATAACGATCACAAAGAGCATGCATGGTATCAGCAGCCTTTTCGGAGACAGGGTCCGCAACACCCACTACATAAAAACCAGCTGCCTTGGCAGTCGTTGCTGCGTGAAGTGCATCTTCAAAAACTACAGTTGTAGACAGTTCTCCTCCTAAACGCCGCATTGTTTCAAGATAGATGTCTGGATGACGTTTGCTCTTCCCTACCAAATCTTCGGATAATACAAATTCAAAATACGATAAAATCCCAAGGTGTTCGAGTACCGGTCGCGCCATAATAGCAGGTGTCCCCGTAGCGACAGCCATTCGAACTCCATGCCGTTGATAATATTGGAGCAACTCGATCACTTCGGGTTTCACTTGGACATCGTGACGATAATGATCACTCATCTTTGAGACCCATCGATGCAATAATTCATCTTTATCAATCTGAACTTGATGGGTTTGCGAAAGATGATTAATCAATTCAGTTGCTGACATATTCATCATATCAAACATCGTGGCAGTCTCCCGACTTACCCCTAATTCTTCCAAAACTTCAAGCCCACTTTGGTTCCAATAAATCATGGAATTCAACAACGTACCATCCATGTCAAAGATTGCTGTATGAAACATTCAACCACTCCTTTTCAATTCTAAAATCCATTATACGTTAAATGGGTATCATTTGCATTCAAGATGAAAAAAAACCGCATCGTTGGATGCGGTAAATGCTTATTTTAAGGATTTAATCCAAGCCTTTAATTGATCTTTAACAGCTTTGGCAATGAGATCGACCATGGGAGTTGAATCGAGCTCTTCATTATATTGTTCAAATGCCTTCGTGTATGTTTTTTTATCCTCTGGTTTAATAGAAATCATGGGATATCCGGCACGCATTAATTGATAGTTGATAATAAGACGTCCGACTTGTCCATTTCCATCTTCGAAGGGATGTATATTTTCAAATTTCAGATGGAACAATGCGACGCGTTCAATGACATCAATGGCATCCATTTCTTTATACTCTTCAAATAATTTATTCATATAATACGAGATATGCCGAACAGGTGGGAAATTCCTTGCATGTGGAATTGTGATATAATCTCGACGATATTGGCCTTTGAAATCTTCGCTTGCCCCAAAATAGAAGATACTGTGCAACTCTTTAACGATTTCTTCATTGAGATCAATTCGCTCTGTCACAAGCTGTTGAATGTATTTCATTGCTTCATATAACCCCACGACTTCCAATTCTTGATGATTGTCCTGAGTTACATTACCGATACCTTGTCGAACCACATTTTCGACTTCTACCCGTGATAATTGATTATGCTCTAATGCATTGCATTCGTAAATAAATTGTAGGAATGCGTTGCGTTCAATTTCTACGGATTGCTCGATTTTGCCGTGCTTCAGCACATGATATTGGCCGAGTAATCCGTAGAGTTCATGATGTTTTGCCATGATGTTCCCTCCAAAATGGTGATTGTATCTTTATTATACCAAGATGACGTGAGTAAAAAAAGGCTTTTTCAAGTTTTACTCTTCCAGCTTGCGATTCTTGTAGGCTTCATAAAGTAGAATGGAAGCTGCAACACCAACATTGAGGGACTGCATCTTGCCTTCCATTGGAATAAAGACACGTTGATGAGGATAAGCAAACCAAGAAGGGTGAATTCCATAACGCTCCGATCCAACCACCAAAGCAATTGGTCCTTGGTAGTTCATACGATGATAAGGCGTTCCTTCTTCGGGCTCTCCCAATAGGATACGATACCCACGCTGGTGCAATAATTGAATGGTCTCTTCCCTCGACATTCGCGCCATTGTTTGAAATAGAATCATACCTCGACTTGCCGCTACTAACTTGGGGTGTGAAAGTGAAACTATCGAATCCACATGGATGACCAATGGGATTTGAGTGGCATCTGCAGTCCGAAGAATTGTTCCAACATTTCCAGCCATTTCGAGCCGATCGAGAATCACAATGAATGGATAACTAGCCGGAGTAATCATTGATGGTTCAAGAAACGCAAGAGAAAACACGCCAATAAGTCCGACTTGATTTTGTTTTTCAAGCAAGCTATCCATCGTTTTTTCTGATACTTCATATATTTGTCTAGCATTTTTAAGAAAATAGTTTTTTACTTTGGACGCCTCGTCTCGGTAGGTTCGCTCGCCCACATAGACAAAACGAAGGCAATCAAGTCCTTGGGCTTGCGCCATTTGGAGCATACTTAAATCTTCAACAACAATTACGTCATCACGATGAGAATGTGATTTCCAATAATCAAGCTCCTTGATATCTGGATGAGAACGACCCACTGCTTGGACTGGACGCATTCAATTTCCTCCTTTGTATAAAAAAAGCCTCTCATCGAGAGGCTAAGGCTTTCAATGGTGCCATCTCACAGAATCGAACTGTGAACGGAGCCTTACCATGGCTCTGTTATACCATTTAACTAAGATGGCGCAAGCGTGTATATTTTAGCGTATTCTTCCTTGTGTGTCAATGCAAAAACATCCAATTAAATAAATAAAAATAGAATGTTTTCTTTTCGAGGAAAAAAACGAAATATTCGCTTGACTGAATGCCTATATCTCGATGACTTCTGCAATCAAATCGTATAAGTAGGACCCAATGATTCGTACTCGCAGCGACTCCCCAAGGTTGAATTCTCGAACGGGGTTGACGTAAATCCATCCGTCGGTTTGATCCCCAGCAAATGCATAACTTCTCGACCGATATTGTTTTAAACGGCTGTCATATCCTTCAATCATTACTTCATGTTCCGTACCAATTTGTTGACGGAGACGACGCGAAGAAATCGTTTGTTGCAATCGCATCACTTTCTGATACCGGCGTTGCTTTTCATCAGTCGAAACATCATCTTGAAAATTGGCAGCCACAGTCCCCTCTTCTGGAGAATACACAAATGCCCCAAGACGATCAAACTCCATCTCCTTTAGAAAAGACAATAGATTTTGAAATTCTTGCTCCGTTTCTCCAGGAAATC
>JBAYCP010000005.1:0-13616 GCA_041668665.1 Bacilli bacterium
CCTGATTGGATGGTCGCCTCACGGATGTATTATGTGGAAAAAGGCGCTTGCTTTATTTCTGTCATTGCACCCGATCCCGATTCGTTGACGGGAGTCGATCCTGAAAAAATCAAACGTCAATCGCGGGCGATGCAAGCCAAAACCAAAGCATTAAGCGATTATTTAATGGCTAATCATGGTCAATGGACCATTGTTGCTATGCCTTCCGATGCATGGGCCAAAAAGGTATTTCCTCAATTGAAACTTGAAGATGCGAAAACCGAGTTATGGAATCAAATCTTCAAGACCGTTCGTATTGAAGCCGACAATGATCCTGTTCAAGCATGGGAAGACCATAATACACGCCTGCAACGTCGTTGTGCCATTTTGAATGCGATGAATTTGAAAGCATTGCGTTATCACAATGCAATAGGAACCGATTTCACCATTGAGTTGGTGGACAAGCACCGTTGGGCAGGTGGCAGTGAGCACACCACCAAAGGTGTCGTCTTTAATCCCAATATGCCGACGGAAGAAGTCTTTACCATGCCGTATAAATTTGGAGCCAATGGTAAAGTTGTTGCCACCAAACCATTGAATTACAATGGGAAACTCATCGATGGATTCTGGTTACAATTTGAAAAAGGTAAAGTCGTTGATTATGGTGCCAAAGAAGAAGTAGAAATGTTAAAGATGTTGGTGGAAATGGATGAAGGCAGTGCGTATCTTGGTGAAGTTGCCTTGGTGCCTTATCATTCACCAATTTCCGAATCGGGGTTAATTTTCTACAATACCTTGTTTGATGAAAATGCTTCTTGCCATTTGGCACTTGGACGGGCATACCCCATGAATGTTCAAGGTGGTACAAGCATGACTCCCGAACAATTGGAACAGGCCGGCGCCAACTTCTCGTTGACTCACGTGGACTTCATGATTGGTAGTGAAGATCTCTCCATTACCGGAATTCTTCCTGATGGTCAAGAAGTCGCCATTTTCCGTCAAGGAGACTTTGTGATTGAATAAATAAAAAGTTCCAGGAATTACCTGGAACTTTTTTTATGAAAGAAATGAATTATTTTCCGGACACCATTAATTGTTTGACAATCAGGGAAGGTGAGACCACCATCGGATTAAATCCATTACGGGAGTCATTACCTACGGCTTCGATGTCTTGCAAGAGAGTAAATAGATTCCCCGCTACCGTAATAAGGCTTACGGGACGCCCAACCTTACCGTTTTCAATGACAAACCCAGCAGCTTGTAAGGAAAAGTTTCCCGAGATGGCATCCAATCCTGAATGCAATCCTTGAAGACTGGTTAAGAGGAGACCTTGGCCCACTTGTTGGACGAGATCGTCAAAAGAAGCAGTTCCTGGTTCGACATAGGTATAGGCAAGACTAACATCGACGGGAGCATTGACACCCGCTTTGTAGCCATTCCCTGTGGAGGATACCCCCGCCTTTTTGGCGGTTTTTAAACTATGAACGAAAGTTGTTAAAACGCCACGATCAATGATACGTTTGGTTTGAGTGGCGACCCCTTCATCATCAAAAGCATTGCCTAAAAACGAGTGAATGGTTAAAGGATCTTCGATGACGGAAAAACAAGATGCCGCAATGGAAGTCTTCAATTTATCGCCCAACATGGAATACCCTTTTTGAACATTGTCGGCAAAGGTGGATTGAAGGATTAGTGGTAATAAGTTCACCATGACTTTGTTTTGAATCAATACTTTATAAGCGCCCGAAGCAACCGGCTTGGCGCCGAGTTTGCTAAGAGCAGTCTCACAAGCTTCTTTCACAAGGGCATCCCGGTCAAAATCTTTGGTATGGTGGAAGTATTGAATGGCACTGCCATCCTTGCTTCCTTCCAATCCTTTGGCGACAGCAGTTGCATAGTACAAACCATAGTTGCTCTTGCGTTGCACCTGCAAGCCCAAAGAGTTGACAATGGATACCGTTTTAGTGACTTCGTTATAAACATTGTCGGCGACATCGACAATGCGAGTATCGTAAGCGAGGATGGCTTTTTCAATTTGATGCAAACGTTTCATTTTGCTTTGAACCGATTCGCTAGGAAGAGTGGGAGTAAATGTTTCAAGTTGAGGATAAGCAGATTCCCCACCGTACAACTCTTCAGGATCGCTGGAGGAGACGAGTTTGGCATTGTTGATTAAGGCTTTGATGAGTTTCTTCTCCACGCCTTTTTCAAATTTTTCACTGCTGGCATAGCCCATTTTTCCTTGATATAAGCCACGAGCAGCGATTGTTTTTAGTTTGGAGACTTGATACGTGTCAATTTCGCCATGAAACAAGCCAATTTCCAATTCTTCTTTTTCTAAGACATAAAATTCAATTTCACTGACGCCATGTTTTTTGGCGTAATCCATCATACGTTGATACATGTTAGTTTCCTCCTCTGCCACCCACGGTGATGTTGCGCACCCGCAGGCAAGGTTGACCCACATCTGCAGGAATGGATCCACTGCTGGAACCGCACATTCCTTGGGCTCGTTCAAGATTATCCGCAATCATATCAATGTTCATTAGAATTTCAGCACCACTTCCGACTAAGGTTGCGCCTTTGACGGGTTTGCCAATTTTACCATTTTTAATGAGATAGCCTTCTTGCACGGCAAAGTTGAATTCACCCGTGACAGGATTGACACTACCACCACCCATTTTCTTCGCATAAAGACCATATTTTGTTGCTTGAATGATTTCTTCTTTGGTGCTAGTGCCTCGTTCAATGAAGGTGTTGGACATCCGTGAAGTTGGAGCGTATTTATAACTTTCTCGACGGCAGCAGCCATTGGCTTCGCTTTCCATCCGACGACCATTTTGAGCATCGACTAGATAATTTTTGAGAATGCCGTTTTCAATCAAGACATTGCGTTGGGTAGGGTGTCCTTCATCATCGATGTTGCCACTTCCCCAAGCATTGGGAATGGTGCCATCATCGACGGCAGTCACAATAGGATTGGCAATTGCAGTCCCCTTTTTGCCACAAAAAACAGAGAGACCCTTTGCCACGGAAGTGGCCTCCAGGGAGTGACCACAGGCTTCGTGGAAAATGACTCCACCAAAGCCATTATCAATGACAACATCCATGGTTTTCGAAGGACATTCTTGAGCACTTAGGGCGGAGATGGCCATCCGTTGGGTATCTTTGGCGATGGCCTTGAGATCAATGGTATCAAAGAATTCATAACCCATTTGAGCTCCAGGTCCATTGAAGGCTGTTTCCATCACACCATCTTTGGAAGCAACAACCATAATTCCCATTCGGACACGCACCCGTAAATCGGACGCCCAACGTCCTTGAGAATTGATCACGGTCACACGTTGGACGCGATCCAAAAGGGTAACAGCCACTTTTTTCACAAGAGGGCTTTTGCCTTTGGCGGCTTTGTATGCGACACGTGCCAGTTTGGCTTTATCTTTGGCTTTCATGGTGTCGCCATAACGAATAAACTCATGGCGACTAGGAGTTGTATCGACGACAAAGGGTTGAACGGTGGTTATGGGTTTTCCACGATAACGGGCAGCAAGGGTGCGAGCCAATTGCTTCAAACCTTTCGGTGTGAGATCATTGGTATAGCCATAGACGGACTGAAGACCTTTTAATATGCGCAAGCCTGCTCCATAGACGATGGTGGAGTTGGCTTCGGTCACACTATCATCTTCGTATTTTAAATTGGACGCATCCGTTTCTTCCAGAAACAATTCAGCAAAATCGCCGCCTGTACGGAGAGCGGTTTGCAAGACACGCGTCGCGAGTTCGGAACGAATCATGTAGATTTCCCCTTTCGTTGTTTTATAATTATAGATGATTTTTTATAAAAAGAAAGTGAAAAAGGGCTCGAATTTGAGAAAAAGCCCTTTTTGCTTCGCTTTATGCGAGTTCAAACTGACCGGTATAGAGTTGATAATACTTTCCTTGTTGCTGTAACAAATCATCGTGGTCGCCTCGTTCAATGATTTCACCGTGCTCCAATACCATGATGGCATTGGCATTTCGAACGGTGGATAAACGGTGAGCAATGACAAAGACCGTGCGCCCTTGCATCAAGCGATCCATGCCTTTTTCAATCAACGCTTCGGTACGGGTATCAATGGAACTAGTAGCTTCATCAAGAATAAGCACCGGAGGATTCGCAATGGCAGCGCGGGCGATGGCCAGTAGTTGGCGTTGGCCTTGGGATAAGTTGGTTCCATCTCCTGTGAGCATGGTGTCATACCCTTGAGGTAAGTGCTGAATAAAGAAATCGGCATTGGCGAGTTTGGCCGCCGCCACGACTTCTTCATCGGTAGCATCCAAATTTCCATAGCGGATGTCGTCCTGCACTGTTCCCGTAAATAAGTGGGTGTCTTGTAACACCATCGCCAAGGATCGACGAAGATCGTCTTTTCTTATTTGCTTAATATCGATGCCATCGTAGGTGATACTGCCTTGTTCGATATCATAGAAACGATTGATTAAGTTGGTAATGGTTGTTTTCCCAGCGCCAGTAGAGCCCACGAAGGCGATTTTTTGACCAGGTTTGGCGTATAGAGAAATATCATTTAAAACAGATTTGCCAGGTTCATAGCCAAAATGAACATGTTCAAAGCGAACATCACCCTTGACAGGGACAAAGGCGAAAGAACCTTCAGGAGTGGGGACTTTCCAGGCCCAGTTTCCACGGAAGGTATCACATTCTTGTAGAGTCCCGTCAGGTTGTGGGCAAACATAAACCAAGGTTACTGTTCCTTCATCGATTTCTGGCTGTTCGTCGAGGACCTCAAAAATGCGTTCGGCACCGGCAAGCGCCGCCAACATCATATTGAATAATTGAGAGATTTGGTTAATGGGCATTGAGAAGGAGCGGGTAAATTGTAAGAATGAAATAAGAGTTCCAATATCAACAAGCGTTAGGATAACAAAATAGGACCCTACGACCGCCGTTAAGGCGTAGTTGATGTATGATAAATTCATCATAATGGGCATGAGCATGCTTGCGAAGGTTTGGGCTTGAGTGGAAACCGTCCGTAAGTGATCATTCAAGACATGAAACTCTTGCTTGACGACGGGTTCATGACGGAAGACTTTTACAACTTTTTGCCCTTCAATAAGCTCTTCGACATAGCCATTCACTTCACCAACAGCTTTTTGTTGAGCTTGAAACATTTTGCGCGACCGACCCCCAATGGTTTTGACGGTCATAAACATAATAAAGAGCATGACGACGATTAATACCGTTAACAAAGGGCTTAAGACGAGCATCATGGTAAAGGTGCCAATAATCGTCAATGCAGAAACAAACAACTGAGCGAGTCCACTGCTAACAGCTTCACGCAAGGTGTCCACATCGTTACTGAATCGACTCATGATTTCACCATGGGTTCGTTGATCAAAATAAGCAAGTGGTAAACTTTGAATTTTATCAAATAAGGTACGACGAATGGTATTTAACGATCGGTTGGCGATGACCACCATAATGCGATTATAGGCATAGGTAGAAAGTGCTCCTACCAAGTAAATAAGTCCCATGACGAGCAACATGGTAATAAAAGGCGCCAATTGTTCACTGGTTGGAGATCCTCCAATGAAGGGAACAATATAGGTGTTCACAATGGGTTTGAGCAAATAGGTTCCAGCGATTCCGGCGCCGGAGCTTAAAAGGATGAAGATGGCCACGAAGACAAAGGTTATGGGTTTGGCGGTCAGATATGAGAACAATCGGCGCAATGTTTTCTTCATGTTTTTAGGGCGTTTCATCCCAGCTTGAAATCCAACGCGACCGTGAGGGCGAACTTCTTTGTTGGCCATAGTTATTGTTCTCCTTTCTGTTGAGAATGATACACTTCTTGATAAATGGCATTGGTTGCCATTAATTCGTCGTGGGTACCGATCCCCACAATACGACCCTCATCCAAGATGACAATACGATCCATTTCCATCACGGAGGTAATCCGTTGCGCGATGACTAGTAAAGTAGTTTCACTCGCTTGTTGGCGCAAGGCTTCACGGATTTTGGCATCGGTGGCGGTATCGACCGCGCTGGTGCTGTCATCAAGAATAAGAATTTTGGGCTTTTTTAATAGTGCTCGTGCAATGGTGAGGCGTTGCTTTTGCCCACCTGACACATTGACGCCTCCTTGTTCCAACTTGGTTTCATATTGTTCAGGAAAGGATTCAATGAAGGTGTGAGCCTGAGCGGCGCGTGCGGCTTCTTGCATCGCTGCATCACTTGCGTCGGGATTTCCCCAACGAAGATTGTCTTTGATGGATCCCGAAAACAACACATTCTTTTGTAAGACCATTCCGACCGCATCGCGTAAGGTATCGAGTGCATATTCTCGGACATCGTGGCCGCCAACGATGACGGATCCTTCGGTGGCATCATACAGACGCGGAATGAGTTGAACCAAGGTTGATTTGGCGGAACCCGTTCCTCCAAGAATCCCTATTTTTTCACCACTACGAATGGCGAGATTAATGTTTTGTAAGACAGGACTTGTTGAGGTATCGTTGTATCGGAAGGATACATGACGAAACTCAATGGAGGCATCAGCGGGATGTAAGGTGGGATCTCCTTCACCATCTCGAATGTCGATAACCTCATTGAGAATTTCAACCGATCGAGACATGGCGGCTTTGGACAACACAAGATTAATAAAAACCATGGCAATCATCATTAAGGAAAAGAGAATTTGGTTCACATAGGCAATAAAACTGAAGAGTTGACCGGTAAGCATGGTTCGGTTGATGACCAAATTTCCACCAAACCATAAAATGGCAATGATGGTTAAGTAGATGACCATCTGCATAATGGGCATTTGAGCGATGACCACTTTTTCTGCTCGTAAGCCAGCTTCGGCCAGTTCATCGTTGGATTGTTTGAATTTTTTCTTTTCGAAGGTTGCGCGGACAAAGGCTTTGACCACACGAATTCCAATCAATGTTTCTTGAATGGAAGCATTAAGGAGATCATACTTCTTTAATAAGATTTGGAAACGAGGAAACGCTAAGGTTATGATAATAAAGAAACTTAATCCCAAAATAGGAACGGCGACTAAAAACACAGTAAATAAGGATGAATTAATCGTAAAAGCCATAATGAGCGAACTCACTAACATGACGGGTGCGCGAAACAATAGACGGAGGGACATCATAAAGGCATTTTGAATACTAGTGATATCGGTGGTGAGGCGTGTGACCAGCGAAGGTGTGGTAAAGCGATCGCGGTTTTTAAAGGAGAAGTCTTGGATTTTATTGAACAATCCCGCGCGTAAATTGGCACCAAACCCCACGGAAGCACGGGCTGCATAACGTGCCGACAGTGCACCAGAGAGTAAAGCCAGGGCTGCAAGCAGGACCATAAGGCCCCCCATTTGGAGGACATAGCTGGTATCCCCATTGGCGATACCAACATCGACCAACAAAGACATAATATAGGGGATGGCAATTTCAAATAAGACTTCTAATACGACCATAATCGGAGCGAGAATGGCATAGCGCTTGTATTGCCCCACAAATGGGGCGAGTTGTTTAATCATCCGATGATTCCTCCTCTGCTTGGCGACGATATTCTTTTTCTTGTTGAATCAAACTAAAATAGGTGGCGTCTTGGAATTCTTGAACATCTAAATTCTGAATAAGTCGTTCCAAGTATTGTTCAAATTGTTGATATTCTTCGGTCGTAAAAGCCGCAAACAAGCGTTCATCCAATGCACGAAATTCGGTCAAAGCTTGGACCGCAACTTCATACCCTTGTGGGGTGATGGAGAGACGGTTGAATCGCTGGTCATTGGGATCACAGGTTCGTTCAATAAGACCAACTTTTTCCATGCGTCGTACCGAGACGGCAATGGATGGGGGACTGACCCTCAGAAAGTCAGCAATATCTTTTTGGGTACATGGTTCGTGGTGACGGATAAATTCCAAAATCGGGAACTGGCCAGGATGGAGTCCATAGGTATTCACAATCTTGAAAACAGTCAAACGATGGACGGTACTAAGTCGATTGATTTTATGCATCAAACGTTTGTGTTCCATAGGCTCACCCCCTTAATAGTTAACCGATTAACTATTTTTCTATTCTATTCATTTTAGGCTTACTTGTCAACTGATATTCACTCGAATATCGTGAAGCAAGAAAGATCGCTCTTGTTTCCGTTTCACGGAGTGTTTCACATTCATTCAAAAGACTAGGTGAGACCACCCTCTTCATGTGGTTTTTTAATGCGTTGGAAAGACGGTTGTGCTACAATAATACATACGATGGAGCGTGATTCGCGATGAAACAAAAAACTTTTTACATTACCACCCCTATTTACTATGCTTCCGGCAACCTCCACATTGGGCATGCCTATACCACTACCATATGTGATACCATTGCTGGTTATAAAAAAATGCGTGGTTATGATGTTTATTATCTCACCGGAACCGATGAACATGGCGAGAAAGTACAGAAGAAAGCAGCAGCAGCTGGGCTTACTCCTCAAGCCTTTGTCGATGATTTGGTGGTTAACATTAAAAATTTATGGCAAGTGCTGCGCATCCAAAACAATGATTTTATTCGCACGACGGAAGCGCGCCACCAGGCGACCGTTTCGGCCATTTTTTCGCAACTCCTTGCTCAAGGGGATATCTACAAAGGAGAATACGAAGGATGGTATTGCACCCCGTGTGAAGCATTTTGGACCGAAAGCCAACTTCACGAAGGCCACCTTTGTCCCGACTGTGGCCGTCCAGTGTATCGTGCAACCGAAGAAACCTATTTCTTCCGGATGAGCAAATATGCGGATCAGTTGATTCGTTATTACAACGATCATCCAGGATTCATTGAGCCAGAATCGCGTAAAAATGAGATGATGAATAATTTTCTCTTACCAGGATTGGAAGATTTAAGCGTGTCTCGAACCTCATTCGATTGGGGGATCCCTGTTCAAGAAGATCCCAAACACGTGGTATATGTGTGGATTGATGCCTTATCCAATTACATCAGTGCTTTAGGCTATAAGAATGATAGTTCCAACTTATTTGATCGTTTTTGGCATAACGATGACGATCATGAAATTCTGCATGTCGTAGGCAAGGAAATTGTCCGTTTTCATGTGATTTATTGGCCCATTATGTTGTTGGCACTCGGTTTGCCTCTTCCCACTAAGATTTTTGCGCATGGCTGGATTGTCATGAAAGATGGAAAGATGTCCAAATCAGTAGGGAATGTGGTCTATCCTGAAATGCTCATTGCTCGTTACGGTTTGGATGCTTTGCGTTATTTTGTTACCACCTGCATTCCTTTTGGGCAAGATGGTTTGTTTACACCTGAATTGTTTTTAGAAAATGTCAATACCGACTTGGTCAATAACTATGGAAACTTGGTGAGTCGTACCGCTGCCATGATTCAGAAATATACCCAGGGAGTTGTCCCAACCTATGCAGGGGTTAAGACCCCGTTTGATGCCGATTTAGAAGCCGCAATGCTCCAAGCAAAAGTTCAATACGAACATGCTATGGATGCCTTCCATATTGATCAAGGGGCTCGTGCAGCCTTTGAGTTGTTATCCAAAGCCAACAAATACATTGATGATACTCAACCATGGGCGCTTGCGAAAGATCCCAACCAAACGGCAGCTTTGCAGTCGGTGCTTACGCATTTGGCATTAGTTATTAAAGCAGGAACAATTCTGCTTTCTCCTTTCCTCATTGATGCCCCTCAACGTGTCTATGCAAGTTATGGCATTACCGATACGCATTATGACCATGCCTTTGATTGGCATGGAATGGATGGTGCGATTGTCACCAAAGCTGCAGCTTTATTCCCCCGATTGGATTTGACGCTCGAAAGTGAATACATTCGTCGTCAAATGGGCGGGCAGTAGACGAACGGAGCAATTATATGAAAGAAACCATGGTCATTGTTGGGGGTGGACATGCTGGTATCGAAGCGGCACTTGCGGCTGCACGGCTCGGCTATACCACTGTTTTAGTGACCTTAAATCGCCAACAAATCGGCATGATGCCTTGCAACCCTTCGATTGGTGGACCCGCCAAAGGGGTTGTGGTGCGTGAAATTGATGCCCTCGGCGGCGAAATGGCGAAAGCTGCCGATGCAACATTGTTACAAATGAAGATGTTAAATACCGCCAAAGGTCCTGGCGTCCAGTGCCTACGGGCGCAATCGGATAAAATGGCTTATAAGTCTTACATGCAAAATACCTTGATGACTACTCCGAATCTTACCATTGTCGAAGCGATGGTAACGGATCTTGTGGTGCAGGAGGGGCGTTGCGTGGGCGTTCAATTGGAAGATGGAACAACACGCGCAGCTGATGCTGTTATTCTCACGACGGGAACCTCCTTACAAAGCCGAATTCTACGGGGACACACCATCAAAGAAGAAGGTCCCGATGGGGAGCGAGCGGCCATTGGTCTGTCGGACGGTTTGCGACGCTTAGGATTTGTTTTACAACGCTTGAAAACGGGGACTCCACCCCGCATTCGAAAAGGAAGTGTCGACCTTACTCAAATGGAACCTCAATATGGAACCACGGATCAACAATTCTTTTCGTATGAGACGCAAGCAATCATGCCGCTTGCGGAACAATCCCCCTGCTATCTTATTCATACCCAGGCTAGGACGCATGCGTTGATTCGCGACCATTTAACCGAATCGGCCATGTATGGTGGGATTGTCGAAGGAGTAGGGCCACGCTATTGCCCTTCGATAGAAGATAAAGTCGTTCGGTTTGCTGACAAAGAACGTCATCAACTCTTTTTGGAACCTGAGTCCAAACATTTGGACACATGGTATCTCCAAGGTTTTTCTACCTCCATGCCCGAGAAGGTACAAGATGAAATGATTCGTACCTTGCCTGGTTTGGAACAATGTGAAATTGTGAAATATGCTTATGCCATTGAATACGATGCTATTGACCCGTTGGATTTGCGTCCCACCTTGGAAACCAAACAGGTGGAGCGTTTGTACTGTGCGGGACAAATCAATGGAACTTCAGGATACGAAGAAGCTGCTGCTCAAGGGCTCATGGCGGCCATCAATGCTGCCTTACAATTACAAAAGAAACCCCCCTTTATTCTTCGCAGAGATGAGGCTTATATTGGTGTGATGATTGATGATTTAGTTACCAAAGGAACCAAAGAACCTTATCGTTTGTTGACCTCTCGTGCGGAATTTCGTTTGTTGCTTCGCCACGATAATGCGGATCGACGTTTGCGGGAGTTTGGCTGGAACTTGGGACTCGTACCAGAAGAAGTTTATCAAAACTATCAAAAGAAACAAGCGGATCTTGCAGCGTGGATTTCACTGTTTCAACAAGCGAGATTTAGCAGCAAAAGTTCTCTTTCCTTGGCCTTGGTTGCCCAAGGGTATGCGCCAATTGCGACAAGTTCAACTGCTGCAGAACTATTAAAAAGACCTGAAATCAAGGTAGAATTTCTCCTTCCCTATCTCGAAGGTGAACACCCGGCTTCACTAGAAGTTGCAGCATTGGCTGAATTAGAAATTAAATACGAAGGGTACATCCGTAAACAACGCATGGAAGCCGAGAATCAACAACGCCTCGAAGCGATGGAACTTCCTGCAAATGTGGATTATCAACATGTCCCCAATCTTGCCAATGAAGCCCGTCAAAAGTTGAATCGGGTGAAACCATTAAATATCGGTCAGGCAGCACGGATTTCAGGAGTGAATCCTGCGGACATTCATGCCTTACTCTTTTATATGAAAATGAAGGAGCGTGATTCATGATGAATGAAACACAATGGTGCGAGGCCCTTGCCCAACAAGGGATACTCCTCTCGAGAGATCAACGTCAACAGTTTCATCGTTATTATGAATGGCTTATTCAAGAAAACGCCAAATATAATTTGACCGCCATTACCGAGCAAGAAGAAGTCTACGAAAAGCATTTCTATGATTCCCTCTCGCTCGCTTGGCAGATGAAATGGACGGCTCAAAGAGTTTGTGATGTTGGTGCAGGAGCGGGGTTTCCTGGCATTCCGCTGGCGTTAGTAAATCCGACTCTGCAACTTGTTCCTTTGGATGCTACTGCGAAAAAGATGGATTTTCTTCGTACGTTGAAAACAATTCTTCCCTTACCTCATGTTCAACCCGAACAAGGCCGTGCCGAAGAATATCATCAGAAGCCTTTTGATGTTGTGCTTGCTCGGGGAGTTGCCACCTTGCCTATTTTATTGGAGTTGGTGGCCAATCTTGTGCGCATAGGTGGAATGGTTATTGCGATGAAAGGCCCAAACTATGTTCAAGAGCTTCAAGAAGCACAAACTGCCATTGCTTTGTTGGGCTATCGTTTGGAACGTGTGGAACCTTATGTTCTGCCTACCCATCAAGAGCAACGATTCAACTTATACTTTATCAAGGAAAAAAAGCATTCCCTTGCTTATCCTCGTAAATATGCGAAAATAAAGCAAAGGCCATTATTATGAAAGGGGCGGATGCTATGGGAAGGATTATTGCCATTTCCAATCAAAAAGGTGGGGTAGGTAAAACGACCACCGCAATTAACTTATCCGCCGCCCTGGCGTATCTTGGCAAGAAAGTGTTGTTGGTGGACATTGATCCCCAGAGCAATTCCACTCGGGGGATTGGGTTTGATGCAACATTAATGGAACAAAGTATTTATCATGTCATGCGGGGAGAATGCACCGCAAGGGAGATTATCCATCCCACCGCCATGCCCAAATGCTTCTTGTTACCAGGATCCCTAGAACTTGCCCACTTGGATTTGGAATATCATCAGTTTCCGGATCGCTTTCAATTATTAAAACGGTCGTTGTTACCCCTTAAGGAAGAGTATGACTTTATCTTCATTGATTGTCCCCCTTCTTTGGGATTATTAAGTCTCAATGCCTTAACGGCCGCCGATAGCGTCTTAGTACCGATGCAATGTGAGTATTATTCCATGGAAGGCATTGTCATGTTGCTGAATACCATTCGCCAAATTCAACAAAGTGAAAATCCTAGCATTCAGATTGAAGGAATCTTACTGACTATGTGTGACTTTCGGACCAAATTCTCGGTGGAAGTGCAACAAGATGTTCGACAAACATTTAAAGATAAAGTGTATCGTATTGGAATCCCTCGAAACATCAAATTAGTAGAAGCTTCTTCACGTGGGAAAAGCATTATTGAATACAACATTCAAGCATCGGGAGCAAAAGCTTACCTGGATGTGGCGAAAGAGGTGATCAAAAATGCCGGAAAAGCAAGACGAGAAGCGGCGGCTCGGGAAAGGACTTAGTGATATTTTTAAAGAGTTCGAGTTGCAAGAGCAATTGGAACTCCTCCAAAAAGATCCTCAGAAAACAAAATTTACCATTGCGGTGGATCACATTGTTCCCAATCCTTATCAACCCCGTAAACGATTCGATGAGACGAAGCTCGAAGAGTTAGCAGCTTCCATCCGTCAATATGGGATTCTCACCCCCATCTTGTTACGACCCAAAAATGGGCATTATGAGATTGTGACCGGCGAGCGACGTTTCCGGGCGGCATTACGCTGTGGGTTGCAAGAGGTTCCAGCAGTGTTGGAAAACTTTGATGATGCCGCAATGATGGAAGTGGCCCTAATTGAAAACATTCAACGGGAAGATTTAACGCCCATCGA
>JBAYCP010000006.1:0-13435 GCA_041668665.1 Bacilli bacterium
CTATATATACTACTACTGCTATATATTATTGCAGAAATACCCTATAAATTAATAATATTTGCAGTATTTATGCATATATAAAGAAAAATAGCCAATACTTTCGTATCAGCTATACTTAACTCTAATGGTGGAGATGGCGGGAGTCGAACCCGCGTCCAAAAGTAGTCCGATGCAAACCACTACAGCTTAGTTCGTTTCCTTTTTGTCATTCCTTGGCTGGTGGCGAACAAAGTACCAAAGACCTAGCTTCTTTATTTTTCTACTTTTCTTGCGAAGCGAAAGAAAAGCCTAGTCCCTCTTTATGACACCGTGACACCTGCGTTGGACCAACAGGTGGCGGCGTTGCTGTCCCCTAAATAAGGGCCGTAATGACGTTAGTGACTAAGACTAGGCAGCAAAAGCTAAATTACGGTTGCCATTTAATTGGCTTTGGTTCTTACGGAACCACTCGGCTGCGTTTCACACCTAACTTACCCCTGTCGAGACCATGACATCCCCACATCAATAAGCGGCATAGTTATTCTACCTTGTTCGTCTTCGAATTGCAAGAATTACTCCTCGTAACGCTCTTTGGATGCCTTGTGTGCCTCGCGATCCATGCTCTTTACCTTTTCGCTTTCGCGTTTGTCATAATTCTTTTTCCCTTTTGCTAGCGCAAATTCCAGTTTTGCATGACCTCTTACAAAATAAAGGCGAGTGGGTACTAAAGTATAGCCTGCTTCTTTGATGGCAACTTGCATGCGGCGAATTTCTCTTTTGTGCAACAACAATTTCCGCGTGCGAAAGGGGTCATGATTAAATAAATTCCCATGATCATAGGGAGCAATATGCATGTTAATGACATAAGCCTCTCCCTCTTTAATGGTCACATAAGAATCTTTGATGTTTACGGAATGTTTCCGAAGGGATTTTATCTCTGTTCCAAGCAAGGATATACCAGCTTCAAAGCGATCTTCTAAAAAATAATCAAAGCTTGCGCGGCGATTATCCGCAATCATTTTTCCTGTCGACGATGCCATAATGCTGACCTCCTTTCTTGACGAAACAAAATGGGCTCCAAAATGGTCGGAGCCCATTTTGTCATCCTCTTTGCTGAGTGTATTTAGTATTTTTGCTTACGAATTTTGCCATCTTTCTTATGAATTACAATACTAGTCTCTTGGTTATCGGCTACACTTTTGGCATAATCAATAGCTTCTTTTTGAGTTTCAAACAGTTTTAAAGCTTTTTCAGCCGCTCCCCGTTTGACTTGCCACTTGCCATCTTCACGTAAGGAAATATGATAACTTGTCTTAGGTGCTTTACTTTCACTCATGATGATATCCTCCTTACCTATTGGTTAATTTTAGTATAACATGCCAAGGATTAGAAAGGAATAAATTCAATTTGACCAGTATTCTTGTCAGCGCCCTTGACTTTTACTCGCATTTTCTTGCCTAGAGAAATGACCTTTTTACTACCTGATCCTGTGGCGACCATTTTCTTGGGGTCAAAAACATAATAGTCATTCATGCTTTCAAAACGCACCATTCCTTCAATGGTATTGGGAAGCTCAACAAAAAACCCTTGATCAATAATTCCGCTGACAACTCCATGAAATGTCGCTCCAACCTTATCTTGCATATATTCCGCTTTTTTCATATCTTCCACCGCCCGTTCAAGATCAATGGCACGGCGTTCGCAGATGGATGACTGTAAGGCTAAATAGTTGATTTCTTCTTCCAACCCTACATAATCTATTTTATTCGGCCGCTTTAAATAAACTTTTAACAAACGATGAACCAATAAATCCGGATAACGTCGGATGGGAGAAGTAAAGTGCGTGTAACATGAACTTGCTAAGCCGAAGTGACCTAGATTTTCTCCTCGATAATCGGCTTTTGCAAGACTTCGAAGTAACATAGTTGCGATAACAACATGCTCTGGTTTGCCTTTGGTTCGTTGCATAAGGCTTTGTAACTCTTTGGGATGGATTCCTGTCTTATCTCCTTTGAGAGCATAGCCAAACGACTTCACCATAGCGGAAAGCAAATCTAGCTTTTTTTGTTTGGGCGATTCGTGAACACGATAGATAAACGGAAGACTTTGCCAGTAAACGTGGCTAGCAACTGTTTCATTGGCAACAACCATAAAATCTTCGATCAGTCGTTCCCCTTCTCCGCGTTCTCGTAGTACAACATCAGTAGGTTTTCCTTGCTCATCAACAAGAATCTTGGCTTCTGGAACATCCAAATCCAATGCTCCACGTGATTCACGTTCCGTTCGAACAATTTGGGCGAGTTCAAGCATTTCTTGCAGCATGGATGCAAGGGGAGCATCAAAGGTATGGTGACCTTCATAAAAAGCATTAACCGCATCATATGTTAACCGATAACTTGAGCGTAATACGCTTTGATATATTTGATAATCTACCACTTTTCCTTGTCGATTGATAATCATTTCACACGACATTGCTAAACGATCCACCTGGGGATTTAGTGAGCAAATCCCATTGGATAAAATATGTGGAAGCATCGGTATCACATAATCCAAAAGGTAGATGGAAGTTCCTCGTTTTACCGCCTCTTGATCAATGGGCGAATGTTTGGTCACGTAATGAGAAACATCAGCAATATGCACGCCTAAGGTATAGGTTCCATCAGGATTCTTGTGCACTTCAACGGCATCGTCCAAATCCTTGGCATCTGCGCCATCAATCGTGACAATCAAACGATTACGAAGATCCACACGATCCACATAATCGGCTTCCGGAACTATTTCTGGAACGCGTTCTGCGGCCTCCATGACTTCAGGAGAAAAAGTCGCTGGAGCTTTATGACGATAGACCAAGGATAAGACATCCACTCTGGGATCATTTTTGTGACCAATAATCGACTCAATCTTCCCCATCGGTTCAGGTTCATACCCTAGCATAGTTACCACAACTTTATGCCCCGATTGAGCCTTTTTATTTTCTCCAGGAGGAATGATGATTCGAAAAGGCATATTTTCATCATCAGGTTGAACATACGCGGTGCGGTCGGTGATGTATTCTCCTACAATTCGTTCATTTCCACGTTCGATAATGGCGAACACTTGACCATCGCGATTATTGGAAGAAGATACCAAGACCCAGTCATTGACAATGGCCCCTTTTAAATCTTGGGGATCAATGCGAAAACCTTGATCGTCGCCTTGCTCATTACGCTCCGTAACAGCAATCGCAAAATTTTTCCTCACTCGAATCAACTTAGCACGCTTGAGTCCATAACGTTCACTTAAGAAATATGTTTGATGTCGTTCGTTGATAAAAATGATTCCTTGTTTTCGTAATGTTTCAAGAGCAACGCTCATAGTGGCGGAGTCTACTTGCAACGAATCGCTCAATTGAGTCAAGGTTTCTCCACGATATTTTGAACCTTTCATATAGTCCATGATTCGGATTGTGTTATCCATTCAAATCCCTCCTAACGGAAATCGAAAGAAAAAAGGGCATAAGCCCTTTCATATTGTCGTTAACTGACAAATACTCGAACAACGATTGCAAACAAGAAGAAAAGGCCAGCAAGCACAAATGTGACGCGGGAAAGGACTTTTTCTGGACCGCGCTCCTTAATGTTCACAAAGCTCCGATTGGTACCGCCCATAATGGAAGCAGATGCCCCTTCAGATTTTCCTCCTTGTAACAAGGAAAGTGCAATGATAAGAACGGCAATAATTATAAACAAAACATCCACAAAATGCATAGATAATCTCCTCGTTTCTATCAAAAATCATTCTAAACCCCTGTTTCCAGGAACTCTGAACTTTATTGTATCATAGATTTTAGAAAAAGCGAAGAAAAACATCTTAATCCTCACTCTTCAACTCGAGCACTAAATCACGCAATTCGGCAGCTCGTTCGAAATCCAAACGTCGTGCGGCATCGCGCATTTCCCGTTCCATGCTGCGTATTAATTCTTGACGTGCTTTCACTGTCATCTTCTTTTTGGATTTTGAAAGTGGTTCATCTTGAACTTCTTCAGTCACATGGAGCGGAGCGCGAATCTCTTTTATGATTGTTGTGGGTGTTATACCATGCTTTTCGTTGAAGGCTGCTTGAATGGTGCGACGTCGGGTTGTTTCATCCATGGCGCGTCGCATAGACTCTGTGACATGGTCAGCATAGAGGATGACTTGTCCATGGACGTTCCGTGCAGCGCGTCCTATGATTTGAACGAGGGACCGCTCCGAACGTAAAAAGCCCTCCTTATCGGCATCAAGAATCAAAATTAGACTCACTTCTGGTAAATCCAATCCCTCTCGTAAGAGATTGATTCCTACTAGGATATCATATTTTCCTTTCCGAAGTTCATAAATAATTTGAGTGCGTTGTAGAGTCTTTGTCTCGTTATGAAGGTATGCTACTTTGTAGCCCCGTTGTTTCAAGTATGCGGACAAATCTTCCGCCATACGAATGGTAAGCGTTGTAATAAGAGTGCGTTCTTGGCGAGCGATTCTACCATTCAATTCATGCAAAATATCATCAATCTGATTGTTGGATGAGCGGACTTCTACCACGGGGTCCAATAACCCGGTTGGTCGAATAATTTGTTCCACGACTTCGCCTTGAGTTTGCTCCAACTCATAATCACCCGGAGTAGCAGAAATGTATAGTATATTACGTACTTTTTGTTGGAATTCATCAAAACGAAGCGGCCGATTATCCAAAGCACTTGGCAGACGAAATCCATATTCTACTAAGGTTTGTTTTCGCGATCGATCCCCATTGTACATTCCCCTAATTTGAGGCAAAGTCACATGGGATTCATCAATAACAATTAGATAATCTTGATCTCGAAAGTAATCAAAAATAGTAAAGGGGGGATCCCCCGGTTGGCGTTTATCAATATGACGGGAATAATTTTCTATTCCTGGGCACATTCCAAATTCTTTTAACGACTCTAAATCGTGATTGGTCCGCTGTTCCAATCGTTGATATTCTAATAATTTATTTTGTGATTGTAACCAGGCAAGATGATCGTTGAGTTCCACGCGTATCGTTTCAATCGCTTCATCAATTCGTTGCCGGCTGGAAGCATGACCATAAGCGGGATAGATTGGCATCGAAGCATAGGTACGTCTGGTTTTACCAGTGAGAGGATCCACTTCACTGATCCGTTCCACTTCATCCCCAAACAATTCCACGCGAAAATAATACTCATCGGTACTCGCTGGGGCAATCTCCAATACATCACCACGTACGCGAAAACTACCAGGCCCAAGATCAACATCATTGCGTCGAAATTGAGCATCCACTAATTTTTGCATGATACTTCGCCGATCTATACTTTCCCCTACACGCAAATAGAAAAGGAGACTCGAATATTCTTCGGGGTCATTTAAGGCGTAGATTGCTGCTACGGATGCGACAATAATTGTATCCTTACGTTCCAACGCAGAATTGATCGCAGCGCTACGCAGCATTTCAATTTCTTGATTCATAACCGCATTCTTATCGATATAAGTATCTGTTTTTGGTAAGTATGCCTCAGGTTGATAAAAATCAAAGTTTGAAACAAAATATTCTACCCGGTTATGGGGGAAAAACTCTTTAAATTCGGAATAAAGCTGACCAGCCAAAGTCTTGTTGTGCACCAAAACTAGTGTAGGACGATTAACGGCAGCAATGACTTGAGAGATGGTAAATGTTTTACCAGTCCCAGTTGCTCCTAATAATACTTGTTCTCGCCTGTTCTCGGTTAAGCCTTTTACTAATTCTTGAATAGCAACTGGTTGATCGCCAGTAGGTTGGAAGGGAGCTTCCAATTGGAATCGTTGTTCGCTCACTCTTCTACCTCCTCCTGAAGCAATACTAGTACGGCCTGCTCCAATTGATGATGTTTCGCGGTTCGTTCTTGATCGTAGCTTAGGGCTTGAATTTTTGCAAGAGTCGCTTGATCCAATTCACCACTCAATGGTAGTCCTGTTTCGCTTTGTAAATCGAGCAAAATGGATTCAAGCGTCGTTCCTTCAAAAGATAAGGCTAATAAAAAATCTTGTACTTGACGTTCATAAGAATCATCTTCCACATCGGTACGTGAAAAAATTAAATGCGGTCCTTCGACAGGAATGGAAAGATCTGGAGTAATTCCCATTTCGTGCAACCGAGTTCCATCTTTTCGAACAAATTCAGCATAGGTATATTTCAAGGAACTCCCATCGGTAAAGGAAATCGTTTTTTGTGCAATTCCTTTTCCATAGGTTGTGGTTCCCACCACAAGACACTGATCAAGATTATCGCACATTGCTGCCGTTAATGATTCCGAAGCACTGGCCGAATTTTCGTTTACAAGCATCACGATTCGTTCAAAGGAATACCTTAAATTGGTTTCCGCTTTCACATCGTAAGATTTCGAGTCCTCTCGATATACATAACGTCCATAAACGGTATCTTTAGGTAAGAATAAGTCAGCAATTTGGGTAAAAACCATAACAAAACCACCAGGGTTATCCCGCAAATCGATGATTAAGCGATCCAAGCCCGCTGTCTCAAACAACTCCAAGGAAGCATTGACATGTGTTAAAGTATCATCTTGAAAGCCGGTAATGGTCAGCAGTCCATAGCCATCATCCATATAGGGACGTGCAAATACGGTATCTGCTCGATAGGTCCCTCGTAGAATCGTCCGTGTAACTGTATCCTCACCACGTTGGAGGTCAATGGTTACCGATGTTTCATAATCTCCTTGAATCAAGGCTGCAACCTCACTCACCGATCGATAACGAATGTCAACACCGTCCACACGAATTATTAAGTCATCCACTTGAAGATTGGCGTTGGCCGCCGGTGAACTGGCGTAAACTTTTTGAATGCGTAAATAACCATCATAACTGACAACTTCCACACCAATGCCATATTGAGGTGGTGTGGGCTCGCCGGTATCGGGTTCAGGAGCGGCGGTATAGCGTAAATAAGCATCTTCGCTTTGATCGTTAACCATGGCAGTAAGGGCCCGTTCGAGAAATTCATCTTCGGTGCCCTCTTCTCCAAAATACCATTCTTCTTTAATCAGGTTGTAGACCGTCATTAATTTATCCAAAGCCTCTCCTTGAGCGGATGGCATAAAAGTCTGATACATTTGAGAAGTTAAGACTACCCCTAAAACAAAAAACAGCAAGGAACTGGTGACAAGGAAAAGTCGACCGCGTTTGCGCTCGCTTTGTCGCACTTGCTGCAACGATTGAGAGTAGTCATGAAAGGATTTCGGATCTTGTGAATTGGAACTCATCATCATCCCCCCATCTTCTTAAAGCCTTCTCCATAAACATCCCGAGCGTTCACCACAATAATAAACGATTGTGGATCAACTTTTTGAGTAAACATTTCCAACTCATGATATTGGGACCGACTAATAACGACCTGAATCGTAGGTCGTGGTTGCTTAGTATAACCCCCCGTGGCATTGAGAATGGTAGAACCTTTCTTAAGGGTATGCAAGATGAATTGGTTGATTTCTTCATACTTGTTGCTAATGATGTAAAGCAACATTGTTTCACTGCCACCGAACATAATGCGGTCAATGACCGTCATAGAAAGAAAGGCCATAATAATCCCAACTAAAGCAGATTGAAGTCCAACGGCAAAGACGCCTCCCAAAATAATGATGACATCAAAGCCAAATATTATTTTTTCGGCCGCTATTTTTGTGTAACGGCTGAGAATAAAAGCTGGGATATCCACGCCTCCCGTCGTTCCGCCTACTCGAAAAATAACACCAACTCCTGCGCCATAGAGGACTCCCGCAAATACCGAACCAATCAAAGGATCGGTTAATGTAGCAGCAGCTTGATGAATCCATTCCATATTCTCAAACAGCGAAATGGAAATGGGGTACAAAATCGCACTAGGCAACGTTTTTAGTGCAAAATCTTTACCAAAATAAAAGAATCCAAGGATAAACATCGCCCACAAAAAAATAGTAATAAATAAAGTGGGATCAATTCCAAAAAGCGAACGTAAAATAATCCCAATGCCCCCTGTGCCGCCTCCTACAATGTTGAGAGGGAGCACGAAAAGTGCATAAGCAAAACCCATCGCGGCATTGCCAAAAACAATGGCAACAATCATTTTAAAACGTGGTGACATCGACATTTTTAGTCCACGCATGCTATTCGACCCCCATTTTAAGCACGGCATAAATAAGCGAATCCAAATCGCCATTGATGACACGCTGCACATCGCCTGTTTCATAATTGCTGCGATGATCTTTGACTAAGGTGTAGGGTTGGAAGACATAGGAACGAATTTGAGAACCCCATTCAATGGACTTTTGGACTCCTCGAATACGATCCAATTCCATTTGTTTCTCTTCCATTTTCTTTTGATACAATTTGGCCTTTAAGACAACCATCGCTTGCTCGCGATTTTGAATTTGGGACCGTTGCGACTGCGAAGTTACAACAATGCCAGATGGGAGATGAGTGATTCGAACGGCTGAATCGGTCTTATTAATATGTTGTCCCCCTGCTCCGCCCGCCCGATACGTATCAATGCGCAAATCGGCGTCATTGATGCTTAAGTCGGTGTCGGCTGTAAATTCAGGAATAACATCCACGGAAGCAAACGAAGTATGTCGACGACCCGAAGCATCAAAAGGGGAAATACGAACCAAACGATGAACTCCTTTTTCGGCCTTCAGATAGCCATAAGCATAGGAACCTCGAACGACAAACATTACGCTTTTTAATCCTGCCTCTTCGCCTACTTGATAATCCACGGTCTCCACTTTAAAGGATTTAAGGTCGGCATACCGGACATACATACGGTACAACATGTCGGCCCAATCTTGACTTTCTGTTCCGCCAGCACCTGGGTGAATCTCGACAATGGCATTCAACCGATCAAATTCATGATGGAGAAGGATAAGAAGTTCAAACTCCTCAATCTCGTGCATGACTTGACGATATTCATGATCCATCAAGGTGTGCATCTCAGCACTATATTCTTCGTTCAATAGTTCGAGCTCGTCCAAAAACTGATGAATCTTTAAAACGACTCGTTCATGAGTAGAAACGATTTCTTTTTGACTATTCAGACGGTCAATGTGTCGCTGCGCTATCTGACGATCTTGCCAAAAATCAGGAGCTAACATCCGTCGCTCGGCTGCTTCAATTCCCGCTTTTCGATGAGCGAGGTCAAAGAGAGTCACCCAGCTCTTGTAAGCGTAGGGCGGATTTCTCCATGGTTTGACGCATTTCAAATATTTCGTAAGGCATATCCGCTCGCTCCTTTCATTGAATTACGCTTGAGGAAGCGGTGCTTTTGCCTGAGAGGCATTGGGATTGGGCTTTCGCTCAATCTTTACTTGGGCACGCAAACAGTAAATCACCGTTTCTTCAGCAATACGATTGGTCATATCTTCAAACATCTGATACCCTTCGTTGATATAGCTTTGCAAAGGGTTGGTTTGGGCATAGGCACGCAAGTGAATTCCATCACGCAGTTTGGACATCCGGTCAATATGTTGTGTCCAATTCACATCAATAATCCGGATAAGAATCTGTTTCTCAATCATCTTAAAGATTGGTTCGGTCCATTCTTTCTTCCGTTGTTCAAATAACGCAAGGAGATATCCATGTAACCGATCAATTGTTTCAGCAACATCGCGCCCTTGAATAACTTCCAATTGGATAAGATTCGGTGGCAAAATGCGATTGGCCAAAGCATCACGAAGCTTTTCAAAATCAATCGTGAAATCTTTGCTTTGTTGATTGACGGCTCGTTGCACATAGAGATCCGAAACTTTTCGGAATAAATCACTGACGATGTTATGCACATCACTCGATCCTAAGACAGTATCCCGTTGGGTATACATAATTTCCCGCTGCTGACGCAAGACATCATCATAACCCATCAAATTTTTGCGAATATCAAAGTTGTAACCTTCTACTCGCATTTGAGCCGTCGAGATGACCCGCGAAACCATTGCGGATTCAATGGGTTCTTCTTTCATCGATTCAAATAAGTTTTGGACAGTTTTATTGCCAAATCGTTGCATCAATTCATCTTCCAAAGAAACATAGAATCGCGAATATCCCGGATCGCCTTGACGTCCCGAACGTCCTCTAAGTTGATTATCAATACGTCTTGATTCGTGACGCTCACTACCAATGACAGCAAGCCCCCCCAATTCCACGACTCCTTCACCAAGCTTGATGTCCGTCCCACGCCCCGCCATATTGGTTGCAATGGTTACGGATCCTTTTTCGCCTGCTTTCTTAATAATCTCGGCTTCACGTTCATGATTTTTCGCATTAAGAACTTCATGACGGATGCCCTCTTTGCGTAGCATTTGCGAAATCAATTCGCTCGTTTCCACAGAAATGGTTCCAACAAGGATCGGTTGTCCTGCTTGATGACGTTCGTTGATTTCACGAACCATGGCATTATATTTGTATTCTTTTTTTCCATAGACTAAGTCTGTCGCATCATTTCGAATAACAGGACGGTTGGTGGGGATTTCCACAACACGCATGTTATAAGTGCTTAAGAATTCTTCTTCTTCGGTTTTAGCAGTTCCCGTCATCCCAGCAAGCTTCCCATACAAACGGAAGAAGTTTTGGTAGGTGATGGTCGCCATAACGGTTGTTTCCTGATTGATTTGAACTTTTTCCTTGGCCTCAATGGCTTGGTGAAGTCCATCCGAATACGTTCTGCCCTTTAACATCCGCCCAGTAAATTGGTCAACAATGACAATTGCGCCTTCCATCACTACATAATCGACATCGCGTTGCATAATATAATTTGCTTTGAGAGCTTGATGGATATGGTGCACGAGCGACGTGTGTTCCAAACGATAAAGGTTATCAATTTTAAATGCTTTTTCTGCAATGGAGACCCCTTCTTCGGTCAGTTGAACAGTTTTTGTTTCCAAATCAATGGTGAAATGTTGTTCCGGACGTATCATCTTTGCAAACTGATCGGCAAGAACATAGAGGTTTGCCCCTTTACGTTGTCCTCCCGAAATAATCAATGGCGTGCGTGATTCATCAATTAAGATGGAATCGGCTTCATCAATGACGGCCATATGTAGCCCACGTAAAACTCGAGTATTTAAATTAGGAGTCATATTATCCCGTAAATAATCAAACCCAATTTCTGAGTTGGTTGTATAAGTGACATCGCACGCAAAAGCTGCCTTCTTCTCTGGAGGGGTGAGTTCACGGTGATTCACTCCGACTGACAAACCCAAGAAGCGATAGATGGATCCCATCCACTCAGCATCTCGTTTCGCAAGGTAGTCATTGACCGTAATGACATGGACCCCTTTGCCCGTAAGCGCATTGAGATAGATACACATGGTAGAGGTTAGGGTATTTCCCTCCCCCGTTTTCATCTCAGCCACATCGCCATTATGCAAAGCAACAGCACCCATAACTTGAACAAAATAAGGATATTGTTGTAAGGTGCGTTGTGCCGCTTCACGTGCCACCGCATAGGCTTCAGGGAGTAAATTATCCAAGGGAGTTCCTTGTTGAATTAAATCCTTAAAATAAGGCGTTTTAGCTTGTAATTCTTCGTTGCTCAAAGCCGCCATTTGTTCTTTGAATGCATCAACTTGTTCGGCGATTTTTTCGATTTTTTTCTGTTCCTTCTTATCAACACGGAACAGACGATTGAGAAATGAATTGGCCATACAATCGCTCCTTTCGACCCTCTAGAGTAGGTGGATAACGTATCTATTATTGTATCATTTTTCCTTAGAATTGAAAACAACAACCACACAGGTTGTTGTCTTCTCAAGCCAATCAATTAAGTTTTTTCTTTTTGAGTGAGGCGAATAAAACGGTTAATCCAAAGAATAATAGACCCGTTACAATCATAATGAGAATATGGGCGCTCATCGGCAAAGGATCTGAACCTAGACTCAACGTCACTCCTAAAGATTCCTTAAACGCTGAAAGATTGAATTGTTCAGGGGTCAACCCTGCAAATGTCACTTGCATGGCATCTTCCATCATAACCTGTCGAAACGCTGCCCCAGCATGCGAGATTGGAAACACACGAACGACCCATTGCACGGCATCTGGCAAATTCCCGATAGGAATATAAATACCTGTTAAAAATCCGATTAGAGTCCCCACTAAAGTTGAAGCAGTGCTAAAGGCATTTTGGCTTCGAAAGAAGGAAACTATGAAATAGACGAAGGCACTACTCATCGCCACCGAAACAAGGATAAGTCCCAATAGTTTCACGAAAGATGAAAAAGATAATAATGCTCCGCCATAGGCTAGAATATAAAGTTCCGCCAATACGAGCGTGACAATACTCATCAATACACCAATGATGAAAGCACTTATAACATAAGATAAAATAAGCTTCCACCGAGCAATAGGGGCTACATCAAAATCTTTTCGCAATTGCTTCGCTCGATCATCCACCATAATACCAAAC
Organism: Bacilli bacterium; assembly: GCA_041668665.1. Taxonomy (GTDB): domain Bacteria; phylum Bacillota_I; class Bacilli_A; order RFN20; family UBA1709; genus JBAYCP01. The sequence continues at coordinate 12,416 of JBAYCP010000006.1, forward strand.
GCTCCCATGGTAGTAGTAAAGGAGGTAACAGCCAAAACTCCAGCCATAATCCAACTATCCATGACATAGCGAAATCCTGGAGTGCTCGCCATAGAGCCACTAATCATATCCCCTAAAAACAACACATAAAGTGCAATAATGATAATTACGCTCAGCAAAGAGAAAAAAACGGAGGCTTTATCACGAAAGAAAAGCTTGAGATGACGTTTGGTTAATGCGAGAATCATGGACGCATCTCCTTTCCGGTAATTCCAACAAAGGCATCATCCATGGTGCCATTTAATACTTGAAATCCTACGATATTATCTTGTAATGCTTGGAGCAGAGGGAACGCATCTAGGGTGGATTCTAATGCGACAATTACTAAATCACTAACTTCTTTCCACACGACCCCTCGATGCAACAAAGTTGTGCGGGCTTCTTCAAGGTTGCGTGGTTTGAATTGCAACGAATCATTGGAATATTGTTCCTTTAGCTCCAGCGGAGTTCCTCTGGCTGCAATTTTTCCTTCATCCAACACAATCACATAATCAGCGTTTGCCGCTTCTTCCATGTAGTGGGTGGTGAGAAAGACTGTCATACCATGTTGAAGTTGGAGTTGTTGAATGGTTTCCCATACATTTTTACGAGTTTGGGGATCGAGTCCAGTTGTAGGTTCGTCCAAAAATAAAACCTGGGGTTGATGAAGCAACGCACGAGCAATATCTACGCGGCGACGTTGCCCCCCCGAAAGGGTTCCATAACGGCGATGGGCGAGGTCTTGCACCTCAACGGCTTTCATTGCTGCTTGAACCGCTTGAGCGAGCTCAGATTTTTGTTTTCCATAAAAACTCCCACGCGTCCATAAATTCTCTTGTACGGTCAGTAGGGGATCTAAAACACTCTCTTGAAACACAATTCCAATGGAACGTCGAATCGCTTCATCATCTTCTCCCAAACGATGCGAAGCAATTCGAACTTCACCCTCATCTGGCTTTAACAGTGTGCATAGTACATTTATCGTCGTCGATTTTCCAGCAC
>JBAYCP010000007.1:0-12783 GCA_041668665.1 Bacilli bacterium
CTTCATCCACAGTCATCATAACGGATTCCCCCACTGTCATAATATCACTGGGTTCAAGCACATCTTGATATAATTCTCGCAAGTAATCATGAACATGGGGTCCGTTGATATAATGTTCTCTTCCTGTTAGGCCAAGGCGTTTTTTCCCATCTGGTAATCCATTTTCTTTGCTGATAATCGTAATCACATCGCAGCGAAAGCCATCGACGCCTAGATCAATCCAAAATTTCAAGATATCTTTGAATTCCTGACGAACCAATGGATTATCCCAGTTGACATCGGGTTGTTTGCGTGTAAACAATCGAAGATAATATTCATTACGATCCTCGATTTTTTGCCAAGCCCCTTCCCCAAAAAAACCTGTCCAATTATTGGGAGGGCTTGCATTTTTTCCCAATCGGAAAAAATAGTAGTCTCGATAAAGACTTTCAGGATGATGGAGGGCTTCTTGGAACCATGGATGTTCATCGGAAGTATGATTTCCTACAAAGTCCATAATGAGTCTCATCTCTCGTTGTTCCATTTCCTTCTTTAACGATTTCCAATCATCTAAGTTTCCAAAATCTGCTGCAATGTCACGATAGTTTCGAATATCATAACCATTATCATCATTTGGAGAATCATACACGGGGCAAAGCCAAATAGCATCTGCTCCCAATGATTTAATATAATCCAATTTAGTGATAATACCGCGTAAATCTCCAATGCCATCATGATTGCTATCATAAAAACTTCGGGGATAAATTTGATAAATTAATGCATCTTTATACCAACGTGTTCGTTTCATTTTTATATCTCCTTTTTGTGGAGGCGAAGATTACGGAGAAGAGGAAATACTTTTTGATATTCGCTATTTAAGAGCGCTAAAAGAAGATCGGCAAGTGGATAGGATATTGCTCCTCCACCCATTGTGACAAAAAATCGCATTGGCGTGTATGGAAGCGCAGCAATGGTAGCCTCATAAGGAGCAATGCTATCTTTTTCGCTTGCTTTTTTTATTTCTTTTACAGCTTTGCGAAGTATCATTTTTCCAATGAACCGATCTTGCCAAAGAGCAAGCGGGGTATCATACGTTATTTTCTGTGACTCTTGATATTCAAGAGGGGGGATTCTTCCCAACAGCGCAACAAATTCACGATCATCAAACCCTTGAGAAGGAGCATAATAACTTGGGCATGCTTCATGATAGTTTGGAGCTTTCATAATCGTTCCATCCAATACTATGGTGCTATTTAATGGGCAAGTCGCACTTGAACCCCCGACTTGAATGAGGTATGATCCTGCTTCAACTTCAAATTTCTTCGTTTGAACATCATAATAAGCAAAATCTAGTGGAGAGAGTATGAATTCAATTTGCTTCGTTTCGTTTGGTGAGAGAGCGGTTTTAACAATCCCTTTTAGTTCTTTGCTTGCCCGAAAAAGAGGACTATTCTTTGGTGGAGAAACGTATATTTGGGCACTCTCTTTTGCGGTCATTAAGCCTGTATTTGTCAGCAAAAACCTTACCTTGACTCTACCATCACTCATCACTTCGGTTGTTAAATTATGATACTTAAAAGTTGTGTATGATAAGCCAAAACCGAAAGGAAAACGCACTGGTTTTTGAAACGTATCATAGTAGCGATACCCTACATAGATGCTTTCTAAATAATGAACAGCATGATTCCCTCCTGGAAAAGTCTGAAAACAAGGAGTATCTTCCAAATGGAAAGGATAGGACTCCGTCAGCTTTCCACTGGGAGATACTTCTCCCCATAGTAAATCACCCATGGCAGCTGCCCCAGCTTCTCCCAATAAATGCATGTGTAAAATAGCGTTGACATCATCGTACCATGGCATTTCAATGGCACTACCACCACTTAAGAGAACGATGGGACGAAATCCTTTCGTAGTCAATTGTGATATTAGTTCTAATTGAGCGTTCGAAAGATGCATATGCTTTCGATCGACACCTTCGTTTTCATCGTAATCCGTTAATCCAACAAATAACAACACTTGGTCAACTTTTTCTGCTAATACCAATGCTTCTTGAATCAATTCAGGGTTAGATACTCCCCGCAATTCATATCCCGGTGCAAATTCAATCTCAGGCATTTTTCTTCGCAAGACTTCTAACGGCGTTTCAACAAACTTAGCCTGTACATGGGAGCTTCCTCCTCCTTGAATTCGCGGGGTAGCTGCCAATTCTCCAATAATTCCATATTGAATATGTGGAGAAAGCGGAAGAGCGTTGGATGAATTTTTCAACAAAACCATCGATTCTAATGCAATCTGTTTTGCTAATTGATGATGCTCGTCCCAATGAATAGTTTCTACTGGATGGCTTTTTTGCATCCGGTTTAAATTCTCCTGTGTGGTCAAAATTCGCTGAATCGAATCATCAATGGATGCTTCTTGAATTATGTGTTGGTGAACTGCTTCAATTAATTCCTTGGTTCCACGACCAAGTCCATAAGGCATCTCAATATCCAATCCGGCTTGAAAGGAGCGTACGCGGTTGCTTACAGCTCCCCAATCACTGATAACAAGTCCTTGATAACCCCATTCTTTACGTAATAACTCATGGATTAATTCAGGATGTTCACATGCATATACTCCATTCACACGGTTATAAGATGCCATAATCGCTTGGGGTTCGGCTTGCTTGACAATCATCTCAAATGCTCTTAAATATATTTCGTGTAAAGCTCGTTGATCGACAATAGCATCAATGGAAAATCGATAAGACTCTTGGTTGTTAACAGCATAATGTTTGACACAGGCCCCTACTCCTACCGATCGAAGCCCTTCAATCAAAGCGATTCCAAGAGTTCCACTTAACCATGGATCCTCAGAAAAGTATTCGAAATTTCTTCCACATAACGGAGAACGTTTGATGTTGACCCCTGGTCCAAGCACAATGTCCACAGATGCTACTCGTGCTTCTCGACCAATGGCTGCCCCCATCTCTCGAATTAAATCGACATTCATACTACAGCTTGATGATGCAGCTGGAGGAAAACATGTTGCAGGGATGGTGTCAGTCCCTGACAAATTGTCCGTGCTACTAACTTGACGTCGAAGTCCATGCGGCCCATCACTCACACGAATGGAGCGAATTCCTAAGTGTGGTAAATCGGCAAAGTGCCAAGCATCTTTTCCTTCACTAAATCGCGCTTTTTCGTCCAAAGACATTTCCTGAATGATTTTATCCATATGTTGATCCCTCATTGCTATTGTAACACTGAACAAAACCTTGCTCAAACAGTTCTTATTTTTGGATTGAAAATCATGCTATAATAACTGTATTATTGTTACTAAAGAAAGGCGATGATTACATGGATTTTAAGAATAGTCCAATTATGTTCTTTCTAGGTGGTATTGTTTCACTTTTTGTACTTTCTCAATCTCTCTTCTTCTTATTAAAAGCGTTGAAGGAGGGAAAACGAATGGGAATTGATTCCCTTGCCATGCGCAAAGCGGCAATTTCTTCCATGATTTTCAGTATTGCTCCTTCTATTTCTATTTTAGTAGGACTTCTTGCCCTATCACAAGCCTTAGGGCTTGCCCTTCCTTGGCTTCGCCTCAGTGTTGTCGGTGCAGTGACTTATGAATTGCCCGCTGCCACAGCTGCAGCCGCAGCCTTTGGGATACAAGGACTTTCCAATATTAGTGATCCCTCAATTTTTACTGCAATTGCATGGGTTATGACCATTGGTATCATCCCTTCCTTACTTATTATCCCTTTGTTCTTAAAGAAAATTAATAAAGGGGTCAGCCGTTTGAAACAAGGCGATGTTGTATGGGGTTCCATCTTTATGAGTGCACTTTTCATTGGACTAATTTCTGCTTTTTTAGGAATGGGTGTTGGTGGAGGTTTGCTTTCCATCTTAACCCTCCTAAGTTCAGCCATCATTATGGTAGGTTTAGGCATTCTGATAAAAAAGCGTAATCTCAAGTGGTTGGAAACTTATGCCATTCCAATTAGTATGCTTGGAGCAATGGGACTTAGCCTGTTGTTTAGCATCGTACTTTAGGAGGAATAGATTCATGAAAAATAAACGAACTTATGAAGAATCTGTCCATTATTATGGACGTATATGGATGCTAAGTGCCTTTGTACTATTAATGGCAATTCCCGTCATCATAGGAGTAGCTTTTTCGGCTTGGCCACCACTTGATAAGGTGCTTCTCGGACTACTTGGAGTCGTGCCTATGTTTTGGACTGTTGCAGTCATTGAAGTCTTAACATTCTCTCCCATGCTGGGGAACGGGGGAACTTATCTTGGATTTGTTACAGGAAATCTAACGAATATGAAAGTTCCTTGTGCGCTCAATGCCATGAAAGGTGCCGGGGTTGAACCTGGCTCTCCTGAAGGAGAAATTATTTCTACCATTGCCATTGCATCTTCTACCTTTACCAATACAATCGTACTTACTTTAGGCGTTTTATTACTAGTTCCACTGACTCCAATCTTATCTTCACCAACTTTTAAACCGATGTTCGATAATATCTTACCAGCTTTATTTGGTGGCCTAGGCGTGGCATTTATTGCAAAAGATTGGAAAGTTGCAACCCTTCCCCTCGGGGTCATGATTTTGTTATACATTCTTGCACCCACTCTACCAGTTGGCATCTTAATTCCTGTGAGTGCAGCAATTGCGATTTCTTGGGCAAGGTTTCTTTACAAAAAAGGACATCTTCATCGTACTCACGACAATAAGAAAGGGGATTTATAATGGTTGAATATGGATTAGCTGGACTAGGAATTCTCTTGGGTTCTGTCATCTTTGCTGTGATTTTTCGGACCATTCGTTTTCCTCGTTTCTTTCGTATTTCTCCATCACAATACTCCGAAGAACCCGTTAACAAAATACGTGCAGTCGAATCACTGCAAAATATGGTTCGTTTTCCTACCATTTCCTACATAGATGAATCAAAAATGGACGAAAACGTTTTTGAAAATTTCCGCTCCTACCTGATTTCACGTTATCCTCTTATCCATTCTCAAATGGAAAGAATAGAAGTTCCACCACGTGGTTTGCTATATCGGTTACCAGGGAAAAATCCTACGGACAATCCTACCGTTCTCATGTCACATTATGATGTAGTTCCTGTATCTACCAATTGGACTCATTCTCCCTTTTCAGGAGATCTGATAGAAGGAGAAATATGGGGTCGAGGAACCCTTGATACCAAAGGGACTCTTTGTAGCATATTGGAAGCAACCGAAACCTTGCTGGAACGAGGCTTTCAGCCACAAGAAGATTTGTATTTCTCCTTTGGGGGTGATGAAGAAATTTTTGGTGCGAGTGCCGTTCACTTAGTTGACTATTTTGAGGGCAAAAAAATACGCCCTCGTATGGTTCTTGATGAAGGGGGTGCTGTAGTAACAAATGTATTCCCTGGAGTTAAGCAACCAACTGCTGTTGTAGGAATTGCTGAAAAGGGCGTATTAAATGTTTCATTTACTGCAAAAAGTGGAGGAGGTCATGCTTCTACTCCTCCTAAACACACAGCCTTAGGTGAACTTGCTTCGGCCATTCATCAATTGGAACGTCATCCATTTCCGATGCGCCTAACCCCCGCCACGAAAGCAATGCTTGAAACACTTGGCAGTCATTCTTCATCCTTTGGTTTGCGAATGATTTTTTGCAATCTCTGGCTATTCAGCCCACTCGTCCGCTTCCTTTTTGGAAAAATGGGGGGAGAAATGGCTGCGTTCCTTCGAACAACTTGTGCTGTGACAATGGCAGAAGGGAGCCCCTCGCCCAACGTCCTACCCGGAGAAGCAAAAGTGATTGCCAACCTAAGAATTCTAAGTGGGGAAAACATTCGTTCTACGGTCGAGCGGCTGGAAAAAACCATTCGGAATCCAAAGATTTCCGTTCAGGTTCTCGCTGGACATAATCCATCTCCCGTCTCCACCATGGAAGACCCTTATTCGCTTCTTCAACAAGCTATTTTGGCGACTTGGCAAGGTTCCATTGTATCACCATATCTTATGATGGCGGCAAGCGACTCTCGCCATTATAATCGTATCAGTGATGGTGTATATCGTTTCTCCGCCATGGAATTATCGAAAGAAGATCGCAGTAGAATTCATGCCGATAACGAAAGAATCTCAGTAGAGAAGCTCTATAAATGTGTTGAATTTTATCAACGGTTTATTGCATCTTGTTAATATCATCATCTGTCAGTCTTAGTATCCCAATGATTTTTTAGGTTTACTAAGACTTTTTTAATCAAAAACAGGCATTTGCTTCTTCATGGCTTCAAGAATTCGTTCGATTTCGGGCAAGGTGTACTTATGAGAAATTTCGGGTAAATGATCCAACGCAAAAAACTCTACATCTGTCGTTTCGTGTCCGTGGGCTTGAACATATCCAGTTAAGCTTCCGCGAAAGCATATTGTGTATTCACATAAATTTTGGTTTTTTAGATAACTTTGACGATTGGTAATCCCCAATAGTTGCTCAATGCAAACATCATAGCCAGACTCTTGAAGCACCTCTTTTTTTGCGGCTTCACTGGGAGATTCGAACAAATCACACCATCCCCCTGGAATGGACCAAGTCCCCCACTCTTTTTCTTTGACCAATAAGATTCGTCCATTTGTATCAAAAACAAATGTACGAACACTAATGTTTGGAGTAGGATAGATGTCTCGTACAAAAACATTAGGGCGGTGCAAAGGTATGCCTGTATAGGTATCAATCATTTTATGGCTTAACTCTTGTAAGGTTTCATAATTTTCAATGGCATAAGGATCTTTGGAAAACAATAATCCAATTTTTGCAATGCTTTGTATCTTCAACAAAAACTCATAGTAGGAATCCATTCATCTCACCTCGATCCTATTATACAACTTTCTTAAAACATTTCGTTTGTATTCAAGAAAATAACATTTAGATAAACTTCTAAATATTATATTGTAGGTCGATTTCTTCCGTGTTATAATACGATTAAGGAGGTGCAAAAAATGTTACTTGCCTCTATCGAATGGTTGACTCAATCAATCAATATTCTTTGGCTAATTCTTATTGTTGTCACCGTTGCCATCGAGCTTATGACAACCGACTTGACTAGCATTTGGTTTGCTGCAGGTGCTTTAGTTGCTTTACTATTATCGCTGCTAGGCGTACAAAACCCTGCGATCCAAATCATTGTTTTTCTTGCGGTATCCATCGGCTTACTACTCACTGTGGGGCGCTGGGCAAAAAAAATCATTGGGAAGAATACCATTCCTACCAATATTGATGCCGTAATCGGAAAGGAAATCCTGATTATAAAAGGCGCTAGTCAGTTCGAATATGGCGAAGGAAAGTATCAAGGCCTAATTTGGACCATTTCCTGTCGTGGGACGGATTCCATTGAAGCTGGCGATACTGCAGTTATTGTCGCTGTTGATGGGAACAAATTAGTGGTCGAACGCAAAAAGTAATTAAAGGAGGAATCACTTATGCCACCCATTCTCTATGTATTAATTATTGTTGTTATTGCTGCCGTTATTCTATCCTTATGTGTCCGTATTGTAAGACAATCTACTGCCATCGTTGTCGAAAGAATTGGAAAATTCCATCGCGTTTATGGTACTGGAATCGTCTTCTTACTTCCTTTCTTTGATCGAGTTGCCCAAAAGGTTTCTCTTAAAGAAAGAGTTGCCGACTTTGCTCCTCAACCTGTTATTACCAAAGATAACGTGACGATGCAAATTGATACGGTTGTCTACTTCTCTATTACGGACCCCAAATTATTTGCTTACGGTGTTGAGCGTCCACTGAATGCTATTGAAAATCTTACTGCAACAACTCTCCGTAATATTATTGGGGATCTTGAGTTGGATGAAACACTTACTTCCCGCGACACCATCAACTCCAAAATGCGGGCAATTCTAGATGAAGCAACCGACCCATGGGGAATCAAAGTGAACCGTGTGGAATTAAAGAACATTCTTCCTCCTCGTGACATCCAAGACGCAATGGAAAAGCAGATGCGTGCGGAACGGGAACGTCGGGAAGCAATCCTTCGTGCTGAAGGGGAAAAGAAAGCTGCAATCTTAACTGCTGAAGGTAGTAAAGAGTCTGTCATTCTTCGTGCTGAAGCCGCTCGTCAAGCAGCTGTTGCAGAAGCCCAAGGAAAAGCAGAAGCCCTTCGCGTAGTATTCTCTGCTCAAGCGGATGCTGTGCGGATGATGAATGAAGCAAACCCCAGTGCATCCTACATTACTCTTGAAGGATTTAAAGCACTTGAAAAACTTGGAGATGGTCAAGCAACAAAATTGATTATTCCATCCGAAATTCAAAATGTTACTGGACTCATCGCCTCATTGTCCGAAGTACTATCGAGCAACAAAGAAAATTCTGCTTCAAAGCAAGCGCCTAAGAAATAGGATACATCTAAAAAAACCACTTCAATGAAGTGGTTTTTATTTCTTTAGTTCACTAGGATTGGCAGGCTCGATATGAATTCGAGTTTCAAATACTTGATGTGATTTGACCAATAACTCTTCAACACAATCCGAAATACAGTGACTATCAGCGACGCTCATATCAGGACAAACTGTAATAACCAAATCAAGGTAAATATTCGCACCATAAGTTCGACCCTTGATGCTTCGAATCGATTCAATCCCATCGATTGTCATAATTGTTCTTCGATATTCTTGAAGCTGTTTTTCATCAAATCCATCTGAAAGAGAAAACGCTGCTTCTTTAAAAATACCGATGGCAGTAAAAATGATAAGAATTCCAATGATGAGCGCCATCCCACCATCAAGCCATGGCATTTGCAGCTGCGCCGTAAGAATAGCTATTGCCGTTCCGCCACTTACCCAAGCATCACTTAAGTTATCTTTGGCGGCCGCCATAAGTGCAGAACTATTAACTTTCTTGGCGAGTTTTGCATTATATTGATAAACAGCAACCATTACAATGGCACTGACGACCGAAACGATGGCTGCAAGGGGATCAGGCTGCATGATTTCATTGGCGATAAATTTTTGAACTGCAGATATAATTACTTGCAAACCAATTGCTAACATAATAAAAGAAGTGATCATACTTGCTACAGACTCAATTTTCCAATGCCCATATCGATGCTCTTGATCGGGAGGACGTCTTGCTAGACGTAATCCAATTAAAACCGTTACCGAGCCAATGATATCGGTTAAATTATTCAAACCGTCTGCAAAAAGAGCTTGCGAATTGGCAAGTTGAGAGACAATAATCTTCATGAGTGAGAGAAAAATGTAGGCAGCGATGCTAATGTAAGCGCCTTTTTCTGCTCGCTTTAATTCTTGGGAACGGTCATTCATTGTCTTAGCCTTGTGAAAGATTTTCCGCTAATACTTCAGCAAAATTATCACGATTAATAACAATAATTTCCCCGTTTTTTGCGATGGAAATGCGACCAGTTTCTTCAGAAACTACGACAGTAATGGCATCTGTAATTTCGCTGATCCCCAAGGCAGCCCGATGCCGCGCCCCAAATTTTCCTCGTAGTGCTTTTAAGGTTGGAGAGTAGTACACCGATGCCGCTATAATGGTCATCCCACGAATAATAACTGCCCCATCATGAAGAGGAGTTCCAGGATAAAAAATGGTTCTCAATAATTCGGAAGACAGAGGAGCATCCACCGGCTCTCCCGCTTGAATGTAATGTTCCAAACTATCTTTCTTCTCAAAAGTAATAAGCGCTCCTGTCTTTGTTGCTGATAATGTTAAGACGGCTTCATTAATCTCTTTGAAAAATATGTCTTTATCCGCAATATCAATGACCCCAAAATATCCACCTTTAGAACGTTTGGATACCAACCGACGCCGAAGTTCTTGGGAATATATGACAGCAAATGCCGCAACAATACTAAAAGAAACAAGTTGCAAAAGAGACGCAAAAATCGTAAAACCAAATAAGGAAGCAATACTTTGAGATAAAATAAGCAGTGCAATTAAAACAATGAATGGTTTACCGTCAAGGTACCGTCTTGCTAAATACCAAACAATCACAAGGGCAATGAGCGTAAGTCCAATATCAACAATGGGATTCCAAATTCCTGGAAGTGGAATCAATTCAACTAATAACATCATTTATTCCCCCTCCCTCTCATTATCGTTTCGGTGTGCAAACCTAGATGCAGCTGAAGCAGCAATAGCACCTATTAAATCATCCATAAATGCATGACATCCGTTCGCCTTATCATTTAGCTTTCCAATGATTCCTGGCTTTGTTTTATCTAAAAAACCGAAATTCGTCAAGGCAATCGATCCATACAAATTACAAATACCAAACCCTAAAACTTCATCAATTCCAAATAAAGGCTCATCCTCAAGAATAATCCGCTCCAATTGCTTGTTTTTCATGGTTTTTTGAGCGGCTTGTTCATCCAACTCAATCCCAACCATTATCGCATTAAAAACCTCTCGTTTGGCTAAAACAGCTCGAACCGATTCTCGACACATTTCTAAGGTTATTTGGGGTATATAGGGCAGCTGCAAATCAAACACAAGTTGGGCAATATCATCAAGGGAGATTTGGTAATGGGCTAATAAAGTTTCGCTTCGTTTCCATCGCTCTTGCATTTTTAGCCATCCCTTTCTTTAAACCATTGTAATTTTCGATTTATTCTCTTTATATTGTATCAAAATAAAACATGAAATAGAAGATGCTATGAAATTATTATTGTTTTATCTATGTAACATTTTTTCAGCTTTTCCTCTTGCATTTTCAAAATAAAACATATACAATAACAATGCTGTCATGCCGGCTTAGCTCAGCAGGTAGAGCAACTGAATCGTAATCAGTTGGTCACTGGTTCAATTCCGGTAGCCGGCTCCATTCCCGGGCACTTAGCTCAGCTGGGAGAGCATCTGTTTGACGTACAGAAGGTCGGCGGTTCGATCCCGTCAGTGCCCACCATTGAATAAATGAACTCTTCGTGTGAAGAGTTTTTTTATAGGTATCAATAACCTTTTCCCCTATTGTAATAGTAACCGTAAGGGAAAGGAGTTTTAAAATGAAACGAAAATGGTCTTTTCTTCTTTTGCCTCTCTTTTTATTGTTGCTACTATTCGCCCCCAATGGAAACATTTTTGCCCACGCAAGCCAGACGTACACCATTATTGGAAAGCCACTTGGTTTAAACTATCTATCGCTCGCCCCAACTTATTCAAATGGAGTGCCATATTTTTATACTCCCAATAATATTCTTCATATGGCAGAAGGTTCCACCGATGGTTATACACTTGCCATTCGTGCAACTGCTATTGATACCGAACATATGCCCATGGACTATGCACTCTTTGATTATTTTTTATCCATTTGTCAAGATGCTTATTGCACTTCTGTCACCAATTATAGTAGTTATACAGGAGGCGGAGCAACTCAAGGGCTTTTGAGTGAAGGCTACTCCGGAACTCCTGGAAACTATTGGTATTACATTACTTTTCAAACACCTTCTTCAGATTTTTACTTCCAATCTCTCTATTTAGATTCTCAAGATGGTTTTTTAGCATTTGACGGTTCGCTAGGATTTGAACTATCAACACCAATTACTGCTGCATTATATCGAGGTGCTATCACTTTTCAAGAATCAAATTACGAGCCCTATCTTGGCGCAGATGATACAAGTAAGCCTTTAATTGATGGCTATGAAGGAGTCTATGTAACCAATGTAGATGACCCCATCACCATTGCTGAATTTAAAACTTTGCTTCGTGCCATCGATGATGTTGATGGCGATATTTCGGATTCAATTGAAGTAGTATCCGATGCCTATACCGCAAATTCAACAACATTGGGAATCTATGATGTGGTATTTCGGGCAGAGGATCAAGCCGGAAATGAAGCCATCATTACAATAAAGTTTCAAGTAGTAGATTCGGTAGCTCCCATTATCAGTGGCCCCACAACATTATCATCTTTCACAAGTGCGCCACGGTCTCTTGCTTCCATTCAAACAGAACTTAGCGCCAACGATAATTATGATGGCAATCTCACTTCTAGCATTGAATTAATCAAGGATCTTTATTCCAACTATAAGACCAAGGTAGGAACCTATCTTTTGCGTTACCGAATCATGGATAGTAGTGGAAACACGAGTACCTTTGATTTAAATGTCCAAGTCTTCGATGATACAGTTCCTATAATCAGCGGTTCACAAGAATACACCAAAGGAACAACAGTGTCTTTAAATAAGGAACAAATTCTTAGAGGCATTAAAGCATTCGATAATATTGATGGTGATATCAGTTCAAGTATTGTTCTTCAATCAGACACCTATACTGGAAATGCTAATCGGATTGGTAGTTATGCACTGACTTATACTGTTACGGACAGTTCCGGAAACATCAGTGACCCCTTTACAGTAACAGTATATGTAATCGACAACATTCCTCCTGTATTTTGGATAAGCGCAGAAATCATTAATGTCGATGAGTTTACTACATTAAGTCACGAGGATATTATTGCCTTGCTAGTTACAAATGGAAGCATTGATCAGTCCGAAAAATCGAGTGTCACTTTCATTGTGGATGAATATGCTGGTAATGAAACTATACTTGGTGAGCATCGAATCTCCCTTGCCATCGACCCCGAAAACGAGAAGCCACGAACAATTCACTTAACCCTTAATGTTATTGAAGCTGAAATGAACGATATCGTCGAAGAAACACCTCTTCTTTGGTACGAACATATCATACAATTCTTTGCCTTTATAGGCAGTAAAATTGGTTCGTTTTTTAGCTGGATTTGGCTTTCATTAATTGTGCCATTTCTTAGCTTTATTGGGCTATTATAAATCCATA
>JBAYCP010000008.1:0-12762 GCA_041668665.1 Bacilli bacterium
AGGAACCCCGAATCGCCCAAACCATTCAACGAGAACTTCTACTGGAACAATACCCTTTGAATCTTCTTGAGCTTCACGCCTATCATAATGTCACTAAGACCCAGCTGGAAAGCGGTTATTCCTATGCCGACATTTTCGAACAAAACGTCAATCATCTAATGATAGCATTGGGAGGAGAAAATGCATGATACGAGCAGAGAATTTATCCAAAGTTTATGGAGAAACTAAGGTTTTGCACGATGTTTCATTTTTATTGCCTCCCGGGGAACTTCTTTATATTGTCGGACCCAATGGTTCGGGAAAAACGACTTTAGTACGCATGTTAGTAGGTTTAGTCAAGCCCACCGAAGGAACCATCAACATTCATACTGACAAGATTGGTTATCTCCCCCAGCGGATGGTCTATAAGACCGACTTCCCCATTACTGTTCAAGAAGTCATTGAGGGCGGTTTTGCTTGCACTCCCCAATTAAGCAAGCAGGATAAGCGGGCACTCATTCTCGAATGGGCCAAACGGATGGAAATTGAAGCATTGGTGGATCGACCTATGGGAACTCTTTCGGGAGGACAGCAACAGCGCGTCTATTTGATTCGCGCCTTAGTTTCTCAACCCGACTTGCTGGTGCTTGACGAACCCACCAGTGCTCTTGACCCTGAATTTCGCCGTAAATTCAATGATTTAATAATGGAGATGCAACACAAGCAAGGTCTGACTGTTGTATACATTACCCATGATTTGGATGAAGCAGTTGATCCGGAAAGCTTGGTCTTGTTCATCGACAAAACCGTTGGTTTCTTTGGAACCCAGCATCAATATCGGGAGGGACATCCTCATGCTCATGCTTAGTTTTTTAATGCGTCAATACATTCAATATGCATTTCTCATTGGCATCGCTCTCAGTGTATCAGCAGCTTTACTAAGCCCTTATTTGGTACTTAATCAGCAATCGCTGATAACCGATGGATTGGCACACGTGAGTTTTACAGGACTAATCTTAGGCATTCTGCTTGCGGATCAACCTTTTTATGTAGCGGTTCCTTTCGTGGTGCTAGCAGCATTGATAATCAAGTATCTTTCCACTAAAAAAACCATGAACACCGATGCAGTGATTGGCGTGGTTTCGGCAGTAGCATTCGCCATTGGACTCATCATCATTAGTCAAAGTTCAGGCTTTAATCGCGTGATTGAAGGGATGCTTGTCGGCAATATCTTCACCGTAACCAATACCGAATTAATCTTCTCCCTGCTAGTATTAGTGGCCATAGCATGGTTTGTCCTCCGGTATTACAAACCTCTATTGCTCGTAACTTATGACTTGGAATATGCAAAATTTGCCAAGATTCGTTATCAATTCCTAGGTTACGGACTTGCCGTATTAGCGGCATTGCTTGTTGTAATTGGTGTGCGTACCATCGGTACCTTATTAATCTCTTCCTTGGTGATCTTCCCTACGTTGGTCGCGAGTCAATTCTGTCGTAGTTTCAAATCAGTTTTACTTTGTGGGGTTGGGCTCTCGATTGTCGTAACCATCCTTGGTATTTTTAGTGCGCACTACTTACAAACTCCTGCTGGTTCAACCATTGTGGTTCTCTATGCGATTGTTTTACTTGCTTCCTTCTTGGTTCGTCCCTTGTTACGAAAGGGGGATGCGTAATGCGCATGACCAAACAACGCCAAGCCATGTTGCATGTGCTGCAGCGTGAAACAGCGCCTCGGACTGCCGAAATGCTTTGGCAACAAGTACCCGAAGGTACCATGGATCGTGCCACCGCCTATCGCACATTGGATGCCTTGTTCCGGAATGGAATGGTATCCAAAAGTTATTATGACAACGCAACCTATTATTACTGGTTACGTGACACTCATCATCATTTCATGTTATGCCTAGGGTGTCATCAAATGATAGAAATGGACTGTTTGTTGGACGATGCCATCCATACCCTCGCCGCACAAAATGAGTTTACAGTCACTCATCATGATATGACCGTGTATGGTTATTGTAAATCCTGCCAAGCATTGCGTCAGTCAAAGCCCATGTAAAAAAGAACGAACCAGTTGGTTCGTTCTTTGCTTCTCTAACGAGACATTGCCGCTTGATAAATCGCTTCGACTCTCGCCCAATCAATGATTTGGAAGAATGCATTCACATAATCAGGGCGACGATTTTGATACTTCAAGTAATAGGCATGCTCCCACACATCCAACGCAAGCAATGGAGTCCCAAAGGCAACCACAGAATCTTGATTGGCGGTCGACAGCACTTCCAACTCGCCTTTCGCATTGAGGATTAACCAGGCCCAACCGGACCCAAACCGCGTTTTTGCTGCAGTGGCAAAGACTTCACGGAAGGCCTCATAGGAGCCAAATTTGGCTTGAATGGCGTTTCCTAATGCACCACTAGGTTTTCCCTCTGGTTGAACCTTTAAGATGCTCCAGAAGAATTGGTGGTTGTAATGCCCTCCACCATTGTTGCGGACAGCGGTTTGAATATCGGCGGGTAACTGATCCAGCTTTGTCAACAATTCGCTAAGGCGCCATTGATAAAACTCAGGATGTTTGTCCAACGCCACATTCAAATTGTCCACATAAGCTTGATGATGCTTATCGTGATGAATCCGCATTGTCATTTCATCGATGTAGGGTTCCAATGCATCATAGGCATAGGGTAACTTTGGTAGTTCGTGTTTCATATATAAATCCTCCTTATGGATGTAAAACGTCTTGATAATTATACTTTACTAAGGAAAGATCATCTTTTCAAATCATATGCTCATCCATTAAAAAAAGCGCCTTGAATTCCAAGGCGCTTTGCCAATATTAACTAGAAACTTTACACGCTGATGCCAAAGATTTGATTAACCACATACCCAATGCCAAAGGATAATACGGCAACTCCAAGACTAATGGTGATCATTTGTAAAAAACGCTTGCGAAACGGTTGATCTTGGGCAACCGAAATGTAGTAATTGAATCCCAAAATGATGAGAATAACGATTCCAATCATGACCCCCAGGGAAACAAAATGTTGATCGGGGATTAAGAAATAAGGAGCCACCAGCAAAGCAACAGTGATGATGTAGGCGATCCCTGTATAAATGGCGGAGGTTAAGGCATGGGGACCATTTTCCGTTTTGACACTTAGATACTCACTGGATGCCATCGATAGGCTGGCAGCAATGCCGGTAATCAACGCCGATAAACTAATCAGCCGCGAATCAGCAAACGCTAAGGTTAAACCTGCAATCGCTCCCGTCAGTTCGACCAAGGCATCATTCAAGCCCAAGACCATGGAACCCACATGTTTCAATCGTTCTTCATCCAGCATCCCCAACAATCGCTTTTCATGTTCTTCTTCTTCGCCAGCGATTTGAATGGCTTGAGGGGCATAGGGTCCAAGCGCTTGGTAGGAAGATTGAGCAAGGTTTTCCCCTTGTTCCATGCGTTTTAGTGCAAAGGTATAGCCCAAGAGGATTGCTAAGAGGCTGTACCACCATACCTTGATCCATAAAGGCTTGGCTGGTTCTTTTAATACTTTGGTCCATATTTCATAATGCGCATATTCTTGATCGGCGATCTGGAAAAGAATCTCGCGATCGCTTTCTTTTTTAAGACGCTTGGCGATACGGCGATAAATATGATATTCGGTGATCTCACCAATCTGAGCGAGTTTGATGGTGCGACGGATTTCCTGAGTCATGGTAGGCATGGAATACTCCTTCTTTCTTCTTTCTTATTATATACGAAAGGGTCTTGAAAGCAAAAGAGAATGTGACCATTCTCTTTTGTTAGTTTTTCGTGTTGGAAGACCGTGATTGAATGACTTCGATAATTCTACGATACGGTTCATCGCTTCCTTTGAAGCGCCGACGTTTGAGAACGAAACTTGGGCTTTCTTTGGGGGGCTTTTCTTCAAATCGAAACACGTATTTCCGCTTGGAAGTATTTTCTTTCATCGCCGAACCTTGCGTGCCCGCCGGATTTGTAGTTCATCCCCAAGCACCAAAAGCCCCACAGTAAGAATTGTCAAACCAACCATGGCATATTGCCCCATGGTAAATAAATCAAAGTCAAACCAGCCTAAATCTCGAATCATGAAACGTTCGAGGTCACGAGCAAAGTCAGCACTAAAAGCAGAGCCTAGCGTCAAGACGATAGTCACCACCAAGAGCACAATTAAAACGGCATATACACTGTATGAAAGAATGGATTTTCCTTGTATCTTATTCATCCAAACCATCCCCCTTTTTCTTCATAGAAATTATATCAAATCCTATCACATTCTTCAAAGAAAGAAAACTAGTTTTTTGGTGAACACCATTTTTTGCATGAAAATTGTACTTTTCTTAAAAATCTTCTATAATGAAATTAGAAGACGAGGACTCCATCATCATTTCTATCGATATTTCGATCCGCTTGCCAGTTCCGGATTGCGAATATAGAGAGGAGGATTGCATGCCACGATCATTTAATCAAGACGCCAATGGCCAACCTTTTGACCATAAAATCGTTGAGAAGGTATGGCATAAAGCACGCACCTCCATCGGCTATCCACCCCAAGCCTATCGTTACGATGACTGCAATCATGTCATTTGCTTCAAAGAATACGGTCTAGAAACAGAGTACGGCTGGGAGATCGATCATATTCGTCCGATTGCTCATGGAGGTAGTGACGATCCATCTAATTTGCGCCCACTGCATTGGAAACTCAATCGACAAAAAGGCGATCAGTATCCTTGGTCTTGCGATAAGTAGCTTCTTTCCATTTCTTACGGACTCATACGAACTGGCAGCTTGTAGCGGTCGGGAGAGAATTCTCCCCCCGCTACTTTCAAAAGGGGGAAATATTTTGATACAGGCGATAGGGACGTCAAAGTGGCTTCATCTTCCACTCGCGCTTAGCGTTATGCTAGGCATTTGTACCTTGCCTTATACGCAATACCGCAGTCCCCTTGATAAAACAAGTCCTCCTTGGCATGAAAGCAATCCATGGGATGCAAGTGCATTTCCCAGTTTGGTGATAGCGGATCATCCCTTGAGCATCTTGGTGGTATCTGATTTACATCTGAACGGACTCCCCTTGTTGGGCGATGATCGCACTTTATCTTACCTGGAAGAAGCCATCACGCAAACAGCTCCTGATTTTATTCTTATCAATGGTGATGTTGTATTTAGTTTCTTCAATGAAATTGCCATTCATCAATTGGCCCAATATCTCGAGGAAAAGGCGATTCCGTGGACGCTCAACTTTGGAAACCATGATGGCGAAGTGGGACTTCCTCGTAGTGCCTTGGTCCAACTTTTGCAACCTTATACCTACTGTTGGTTACAAACCGGTCCCCAAAACATTACCGGCTATAGTAATCAATGGATTCCCATTTGGAGTACTTCTGGTACCTTGCTGCACACGATAAGTGTGCTGGATACCAATGAATATCAAACCAACGGATGGCGGCGAGAGTATGCCCCCATTGCCGCTGACCAAGTCGCTTGGTATATGGATCATTTGGATCATTGGGATGCACCTAATTATTTATTTGTTCATAAACCCCTGCATGAATTTTATAGCCCAATCCTTTCTGAACTCGACCCTACGACAGTAGGAGAATCGGTATCCCACGGCCCGATTAATTCGGGATTGTTTGATCGCTTGGTCGAGGAGGGTTCCACCCAAGTAGTATTTGCGGGTCATGACCATAAAAACTGGTATTCATTCACCGAGCAAGGCATTCGCCTTCAATACATCGGATCTCTCGCTTCATTTACATATAGTTTTCAAAGCGACAAATACTATCAAGTACTTAAATTATATGTGGACGGTCATTATGAAATCGAAGGGAAACGTATTGAATCGTTTCCCTCATCCTAAGTATTTTTTTAAATCACTAAACTGTTGCAACTCATACTTTGCGGCAGTCTTTGCGGCATTCATTCCATGTCCCATGGCAAAGGATTGTGGAAAAAGTTTGAACATGGGAATGTCGTTGGCGTCGTCGCCTACCACGGCAACTTCATCCATAGCAATGCCATGCTGGGCAGCAAGTTGCATGAGTGCTCTTCCTTTATCGATGCCTTTTGCAGTGATTTCCAATCCATTTTTGAATAACGAGAATTCGAGACGTTTTCCATACCGATCTTTTAATTCACGATAAATAGGGCGAATATAATCAAGATTTTTTTCATAAAAGACCAACGACATCTTCAACACAGCCTCAGGGGCAGTAAATAATTCGGTGAATGGCTTTTTGCGATACACCGTTTTTTCTTGATAACGAGCCGACTTTAAAATATAAAGGGGCAACAAAAACTTTTCCCACGCCCGTAATACCCACCCCGTAGCAATGATGGGCTGATCTTTTAGAGTATACAAGCGTATGGCAGGAGCCCGCTTGGATTCAAAAAATCGATCCAACTCATGAGCCAGTTCAAGAGGAATTGCTGAATCCTGACGCCATCCTCCATCATCGCGGACCATGACAGCACCCGCACAAGCGATAATGTCACAGGGAACTCCTAGTCGTTTGGCAATTTTTTGGCAGAATTCATAACTCCGTCCACTGACCAGCGCTAGTTTTCCTCCACTTAAGAAGAACTCTCGTAATAAGGTCCGATTGGGACGGCTGACCAAACGAAAGACACGTTTGGGATGAAGTAAGGTTCCATCTAAGTCGGTTGCAATCATTTTTATCATTCGAATCACCGTTTCAATTTTAGCATAATTTATCATAGTTTTCTAAAGAAAAAGATAGTAAGATAATAATATGAGGTGATTATCATGTATTATGCAGTGATTGATATTGGATCCAACACCATTCGTTTGGTGGCCTATCGCGTCGAACAACAACATTTGCAACTGCTTTTCTCACGCAAAACGTTTTCACGCCTCATCCAAAACGTAGACAATGGATTCTTAACCAGTGATGGCATGGATGCCATTGCCAGCTGCCTCAAAGAATATCTGGATGACTTAGCCGGTTTCCCAGGAATCAAGACCTTCTGCTTTGCGAGTGCCTTTTTTCGTAGCTTAAAAAACACCCAAACGGTGGTCAATGAAATTTATAGTCGCTGCTTTGTCCATGTCGAAGTGCTCACCCCTCAAGAAGAGTGTGCGTATGGGATGAAAGGGTTTGCCAAAGATCGAGATCCTTTGCCTTATTCCGGCCTCCTAGTAGGCGTGGGGGGCAGTTCGACCAATCTAACATACTTTGAAGAGGGCGTCATTCGTCATCATATCAACCTTGAACTAGGGAGTGTACGTCAAACGAGTTCCCTCATTCATAACATTCTTCCCACCTTGTCCGAAACCGAAGCCATCCGTGAGATGGTTCGTCAAGAACTTGCCAAAGTCCGTTGGTTAGCAAAAATCGATGTTCCTGCCTTGCATTCCGTGGGTGGAAATGGCCGAGCGATTGCCAAATTACATCGGCATTTTTTCAAGCGCAATGAGCCCATTCATGGCTATGAAGTTCCCATCTCCGCCTTTGAGGCTCTAATGGAGGAATTGCATCGTGATCCTCAACATTGCATCTTAACCCTTAATGAAGTCGTACCTGGACGCATCAACTCCTTGGTACCAGGCATGGTGATATTGGATGAAATCGCACGACTTACCGGTGCAAAAACTTTCCATGTTAGCCGCTATGGAACACGCGAAGGGTTCCTCCTCTCCAAGTTGGATCAGGAGTAATCGGAGACTATGGAATTGGATCCACGTCAACAACTGCATTTAAAGTTGCGGAAGTACTATGCTTTTAATGCCGTTTTATATCAAGTGATTCAGCCACTATCCTTTTCTCATGAGGATTATTTTGAGCGTGCTTGTTGGACGTGCTTTCATGGCTATTGCCAGTCAGGCATCAGCTATTTTTTCTCGGTCTTTGATGACCTCAATTATGATGAATATTCGTTTCTTCCCAAAGCAGCTGCCAACCGCATTTTGCTCCGTAACTGTATTGAAGCCAATCTTTTATTAAATGTATTCATCAACAAACCCCATCTTGCTACCAAATATTATTCCACCTTGCCTTCCGATCAAGAACGGATTGCAGGCCTCTATACTCTACAAACTCAAGAAGACACCGATGAAGAAGACGAAGGCATGGAAAAAAGGCGCTTTATCAAACGCTTCTCGTGGCTTCCTCGTATCAAAGGGAAAAAAGCCAACACCATGAATGACCTCTTGAATTATGTGGATTTTGATTCCGACTCTCAAAAAGATTATTATCGAATCATCATCCGTAACTTTGATACTTACATTCATCCTTCCTTTCATTTTGCTAAGGCCATTGCGGAAAATTACGATGATGGAAATGTCGATAATATCTTGGCGATGTTTATCGATGAAGGACTTTTGTATGAGTCTGCCTATAACATCTTATCCGCTTTACACGATGTGTATCAAGAGCGCATCCCCATCAATGCCTACCGGATGCTTGAAACCTTATTAACCCATGATGAAGTTGCCGATGCTTCGACTCTTCCTTTACCCTTTCGTCATGTCATGGAAGCTCCCGAGCCGTTGGAGGATGATGTCTTGTTAGCCACTGCCTTTCATACCTTCCATTTGCAACAAGCCTATCAAAAACAGCGTCTCCGCCAGCCCGAACAAATTCAAGGAGTGGCCTACATCATTGGCATGAGTTCCTTGTATGTGCAACGGGATGGACCTGTCAGTTTTAAAGGAAAATACATCGGTTATCTCTTGCAAGATTTGTCCCCCCGTTACGATGATTTGCTATCTGCCTTCTATCAAGGCAATGCTATGATGTTTTATGCCCAAGCACGCTACATCATTGAAGCCATGTCCATCTTAAATTTATTAGCCATCGAAGATAACAATCGTGCCTTTATTTATGGCGTGCATCAAAAAATAAAAGGGTATGAAGCCAAAGCTTCTGCCATTGAATTTTTAAGACGCAACATTGAGCAAATCGAAGATGCTGCCGATGCCGATTTAGCCCGCGAGTATCAACGTGACATCCAAATTGTTCAGCGCTATTATCGTGATTTGTTTCAGCAAGAAATTGAGGATACGACCATTCTCCGTCTCAATGGATGGGCATTGTATTTAAAAGGAAAAGATAACGATCAAGTGCCCAATTCTCCTTACTTCGTCCATATGCTTGCGGAAATCATGCCGGATGATCAAGTAGAAGCAGTCACTGCTTACCTATTAGGGTTTTATGAAGAAAGCAACGCTTTTACCCACGTCACCCCCTACGCCTTCGATAAGAATGCCAAAGATGAGCGCATGACCGATGCCATGCTCCTCATCAATGAATTGATGCGCCGAGTCATGCTGCGAATCATCGATACCTTTTCCTTGTTACAATCCCTCACCAAACCCGAAGCTGAAGAAGTCGAACGTCTCTTCTTCTTCCCCTTACAACAGATGCAACAAATCTATAGTGCACGACGTGTCCTTCATTAAGGTCACCGTTAATAAAATCGCTTCTATCCATCCGGATGAAGCGTTTTCTTTTTTATTTAATAATGACATTTTCTACCTTTATTATTGGTAGTTTTCGAGGCTAACGAAAGATAGACAAAGCGCTACTTATGCCCTTTTCTTTTCTAGCGTATGTTTGTATTAAGAGGTAATGAAGCATCTTGAAGCAACATCTCTAACACATAAATCTCACGGGGAAGCCAAGGCATGGCATCCACACGGTTGAGTAGCGCCCGATTGTGAGATAATGCCTCTTCTACGCTCACAAAAGTTAAGCGGTATTGAGCGACTTCTTCGTAATCATCGAGATTTTGCTGGAATCCTTTTTGATAAATAGCAGCCAAGTAATAATGGGAATGCATTCGATAGATGGTTTGAGATTCATAGCGTGATCCCCCTATTTCTTCAACAACAACATAGGGCTCGATGGGATCACCAATTCGAATGCCACTTTCCTCAAGAACTTCTCGTGACAAAGCTTCCAGCATACTTTCTTCTGCTTCCACTCCCCCACCGGGAAATTTATAATCACCATCAACTTCGGAATGAATCATGGCCAGTAAACCGTCTTGAATGAGAATCCCACGACATGCATCACGATGAATCATTGGCCAAGAACGATCATAATCGCGGTTACGATACAAGGTATGCATGGATCGCGGCTTCATGCAGTTTGTCCTCCTTGAGCAACAATCAGCGGAATATTCATTTCATCGGGGCATAACCCTGCATGGTGCCCCAAAAATGGGAAACGTTCCACAGAAAAATTGGACGAGCAAACCAGCAAGCGATGCGTACGACCAATGGCAAGATAATCCCCTAAGAAATCATCGACAAGAGGATGGGGAGTTCCCATTCCCAATAAGTTCCGTTGTAAGACTTGCTGTTTGGACAACAAGCGAAAATCACGTCCATATTTCTTGCGAAATGCAGCTGCAAATGGGACTCGATGTTCGGGTTTTACTCGTAAACTTGCCGCTCGCGGCTCCATACTAGGTGGCAGGAGGAGCGATGCATACAAGTCGTGATCTTGACGCAGGTCCATTTCTTGCTCGACTTGAATTTGTCCATGGTCAGCCGAGATCATGATGAAGGATTCGGAAAGCTTCGGGACTAATGTTTCTAAAAAATGATCCAATTGACGTAGAAAACCCCCCACAGCATTGGCTTGGGGTCCAACTTCATGCATTGTGGCATCCGGTTCAGGCCAATACGTGAAGATAAAACTTGATTCTTCCAGACGACATAAGTGCATCAATTCCATCGCCATATCCTCAAGACTCTCTACTTCAATATGATGGTTGACACCGGGTTGGAGCGTTAATCCTTGGGGCCCGATGGAGTATGTTTTCACACGTCCGTCAGTAGCACGATCGATCTTGTTGTAAATCGGTTCGTAGCCCAGCAGTTCCTGTGCAGGCCTTCCTTGGGAGAGTGGTTGCTTATCCAATGAATCCCGATTGGTAAATACATCAACACTTCGCCCATATTGTTTGAAATAAAGTGACCATCCAAGCCACCCGTGTTCCAATGGGGAAAGCCCAGTATAATACGAGGTCATAGCAGCTGTCGTCGTCGGTGGAAAAACCGAAGTAATTTCTGCGATTTGATGCCGACGTAACCACGACGATGCATCGAGATGTTGACGTAAAGCTGCCGTCCCCATCCCATCATAAATCATAAGAATGACATGTCGAGGACGTGCTTGAAAAAACGGAACTAATTCACGCAAAGGCGCATAGGGAGTCCCTACGCCATAATGACGTAGAATTGTGGCGGTTGTATTAAGTAAACTTCTTGAATAATTAGGCCATTGTAGTTTTGTCATGGAATCACCTTCGTGGTTTTATTATAGCGTAATCCTCACCCCCTTGCGAGTGAAATCCATTCGTTTGTGTTGTCGCGTCCGTCTCAAACTGCTATAATATGAAAAGTCATTTAGAAAGGGCGTGGCCCAATGTTGAACATTAAAACAGCATTACGAGATGGCGCCGGCACCATGGTTGAGCATAGTGGACAATTCTTGCTCTACAGTGTGGCTTGGGCCATCGTCGTTGGATCTGCAATCTTTTTAGGCGGAATGTATGGCTTATCGTTTGTTGCCATCTTTTTGGTCTATCTCCCCGTTCAAACAAGTCTTGCCATGATTGCCAAAAATGCCGTGGACCAGCGAGACCTGAGCAACAACGATTTCTATTTCGGCTTTAAAATGATGATGCCAAGCTTGGTCTTACAATCCAAAATGGTCATGCGTGGTTTCTTGCTCTCTTTTCTAACCTTTATGGCAACCTTGTTTCTTTCTTCACTCATTGTTGGCTTTCTGATTCAACGTTTGGAGCCAAGCCTCTTTCAATCCCTGATGCAATCCACAGATCTCCTTGCGATTTATGATTCGTTAAACAACTTACCATGGTTTTCGCTTTCCTTATTGATCAGCATTATTCTCTCCCTTTTAGTAGCAGCGATTACCTATCTTCTCACCGGGTGTCCCACCAATTTCGCTCCTTTTATTAGTTTTGAAACCCCTTTTAATCAAGATGCAGCGGTGACACTCTCGAAACGAATTGTACACCCTGTTAAAAAAACTTTTTTCTATTTTAACCTGATCTTCTTACTATTTCTTATTCCTGTTGCCGTGTTGGGAGGAGCCATGTACTATTTGCTCATCAACTTCACCATGTGGAATGAGTTATTAATTGGTTTCTTAACCACACTCTTAATTGCGTTTTGTCTTGCTCCTATTAATTTGCTCCATCAGGTTAGTAGTTATCATTTTTATCGTCAACGTTTCCAAGCCGAAATTAAAGTCATTTATCAAGATTTCTTAAAACGCTCCCAAGAACAACAAGCAATGGCTTCTCAAGCGACCTCTGAGGATGTGAAGGAAGAACCTTCGGAAAAAGACGACGAGTTGAAGTGAAAATTGTTGCACGTTTGCAACGATTTATGCTATTATTTTAGGGCGCATGGAGTAGTACTCAAGTTGGTGAAGAGGTGTCCCTGCTAAGGACATAGGTCGGGTAACCGGCGCGCGAGTTCGAGTCTCGCCTACTCCGCCATTCCGGCCCGTTGGAGAAGCGGCTTAACTCACATGCCTTTCACGCATGCATTCACGGGTTCGAATCCCGTACGGGTCACCATGCGAGTGTAGTTCAGTGGTAGAACATCAGCCTTCCAAGCTGATTATGCGGGTTCGATTCCCGTCACTCGCTCCAAACTCAAAATACCCTGATTATATCAGGGTTTTGTTTTATTCATTCGATGATGCCTGCCCGCTATTAATGGGATCTTCTCGACATGATTCTCTCATCAAACA
>JBAYCP010000009.1:0-12182 GCA_041668665.1 Bacilli bacterium
ATTGAAGGTTTATTGAAGAAGGCCGATCGCATTCTTATCGGTGGAGCCATGTCGTATACCTTTATGAAAGCCAAAGGAGTTCCAGTAGGAGATTCGTTGGTAGAAGAAGAGCAATTGGATTTTGCCAGGAAATGCATGAAAGAAGGTTTTGAAAAAATCTTCTTGCCCCTTGATTATACGGTGGCCGAACGATTTGAAAATCCTCTTGATGTTAAGAATACCAATGGCCCATCCATTCCTGATGGTTATATGGGAATGGATTTAGGGAAAGCCTCGATTGCATTTTTTGCGAAGCAAATTAAAGGCGCCAAGGTTGTGTTTTGGAATGGACCCATGGGTGTTTTCGAACAGCCTCGTTTCTCGAAAGGCACCGTTGGGGTTGCCAAAGCCATTGCAAACCTTAAGGGGGCCTTCAGTGTCATTGGGGGGGGAGACTCTGCTGCTGCAGTCGCTGAATATGGGTTCAAAGATCAATTCTCCCATGTATCAACAGGTGGTGGGGCTTCTTTAGAAATGATTGAAAATGACGGTCATTTGCCTGGCATTGATATCATTGCCTCTAAAGGAGCATAATCATGCGGGATAAAATCATTGTTGGAAATTGGAAAATGAATCATACGATGGAAGATACTCATCGGTTTCTTCAAGAAATCCTTCCTTTTTGTGAGGTTGCCAGTCAACATCACGTTCGATTAGGAATTGCGCCAAGCTTTCTTTCGCTCTTGACTGCTACCCAAGCAACATCCAAACACTTACTCATCTATGCTCAAAATTGTCATGCACTTCCTAAAGGAGCCTTTACAGGAGAAGTATCGATTCCAATGTTGCAAGAAATTGGTGTGGATGGTGTCATTGTTGGACACTCGGAGCGGCGTCAATACTATGCCGAGACTAATGTCGATTGTAATCAAAAAATTAAATCCTTGCATGCCGCTAAACTTCAAATCATTTATTGCGTTGGAGAAACCTTACAACAATACGAAAATGGTGAAACGATGCAAGTGATTGAGAAACAACTTCGCGAAGGACTTACCACTATCGAGCCTCAAGCCATTCGAACGATGGTTTTTGCGTATGAACCAGTGTGGTCGATTGGAACGGGACGAAATGCTTCGGTTGAAATTGCACAAAGTGTATGTCACGGCATTCGCTCCATTCTTGCTTCCTTGACAAATCATGAAGTTGCGCAAGAAGTGCTTATCCAGTATGGTGGATCAGTAAAACCTGAAAATGCATTACAATATTTGAGCACAAAAGACATTGATGGTGTCTTAGTTGGGGGGGCGTCACTAATCCCCGAAAGTTTTAAAGCGTTGGTTGAATGCTTATGGAAGTAAAAAAGAACTTTGTTATCCCTAAACCAATTATCCTTTGTATCATGGATGGATTTGGAATAAGTAATCGTGTGGTTGGCAATGCGATTTTGGCTGCAAAGAAGCCCAAACTTGATGCTTTGTTCGCCCGCTATCCCCATCGTGAGTTACTTGCTTCAGGAGAAGCGGTGGGCTTACCAAAGGGACAAATGGGAAACTCAGAAGTGGGGCACATGAATCTTGGGGCGGGGCGTATCGTGTATCAATCGCTCACTTTATTGGATTCATTTATTCAAAACGGTACATTTTATCATAATCCAACATTATGTAATTCCCTGGATCGTGCGTTGCATCGACATTCAAAGGTTCATCTGATGGGATTGCTTGGGGATGGTGGGGTTCATGCCCATCAACGTCACCTATATGCGTTGCTTGAAACTGCCGCACAACGAGGAATTCAGCAAGTTTTTCTCCATTTGTTTTTAGATGGTCGTGACGTTGAACCAGACACTGCGCCACAATTTATTGAAGAGATGATTCTTCATTGTAAGCAATTGGGAATTGGTACGATTGCTTCGATTAGTGGTCGTTATTACGCCATGGATCGAGACAAGAATTTCACGCGTTTGGATCAAGCGTATGGTGCGATTGTCCGTCGTGAAGGACCATCCTTTTCGAATCCTGTG
Organism: Bacilli bacterium; assembly: GCA_041668665.1. GTDB lineage: Bacteria > Bacillota_I > Bacilli_A > RFN20 > UBA1709 > JBAYCP01. The sequence continues at coordinate 2,000 of JBAYCP010000009.1, forward strand.
AAATATATTCGACAAGAATATCAACGCATGCAACAAGCAGGAACCATGCCGTCGGATGAATATGTATTACCGGCTTATGCCGAAGATCATTTGGGCCAAGTTCAAGATGGAGACCTCGTTTTGTTTGCAAATTTTCGTCCGGATCGTGCGATTCAACTTGCCACAATACTCACAAACCCGATGTTTTATGTAGAAAAGCATCATTATTCTCCGCAACCCCAATTGCATAATATTGATTTAGTCTCCATGATGAAGTATGCGGATTCGGTTCAGGGGGAAATTGCTTTTGAACTGCCTCCTTTAACCTCACCATTGGGACCGTTTCTAGCATCAAAAGGTTATCATCAATTGCGAATTGCTGAGACTGAAAAGTATGCTCATGTCACTTTCTTTTTTGATGGAACGGTCAATTATGATGGGAGAGAGAGGCCTGAATTACAAGGATGCAAACGCATTCTTATTCCTTCACCTAAAGTTGCAACGTACGATCAAAAACCTGAGATGTCAGCCTATGAAGTGAAAGAATCTTTGTTGCGAGATTTGAAAGAACATGATTATGACGTTGTTATTTTAAACTTTGCAAATTGTGATATGGTTGGACATACGGCAGATTTGAAGGCAACGATTCGAGCGGTTGAGACGGTGGATGAATGTGTAGGAGAAATCGCCGACTATGCTGAAAAAGTTGGTGGAGTGATGCTGATACTGGCCGACCATGGAAATGCAGAAAGCTTGCGGGACGAATCGGGGCAGCCACTGACTGCTCACACGACCAATCCTGTCCCATTTTTGTTAACTTCCACTCGATATCAATTACGGGAAGGTGATGGGAAATTAGCGGATGTAGCGCCCACAATCCTAAAGTTATTACAATGCGAAATTCCCGAAGAAATGAGTGGAAAGCCATTGATTAATGATAGAATATCGGACTATAATATGGAAAAGCGCTAGGAGGATGCATATGCCCATTATTATTGAAGTACATGGCCGCGAAGTATTAGACTCACGTGGAAATCCTACGGTCGAAGTCGAAGTTGTTACGGAAAGTGGCGCATTTGGACGTGCAATTGTTCCAAGCGGTGCATCTACCGGTGACAAAGAGGCAGTTGAATTGCGCGATCAAGACCCTAAACGCTTTTTGGGTAAAGGAGTCTTGCAAGCTGTTCAACATGTCAATGAAATTCTTGCACCCTCACTGCTTGGTGAAACGGTTTTGGATCAAGTTGCCATAGATCGAATTTTAAGAGACCTTGATGGCACTCCGAACAAAGAACGTCTTGGTGCAAACGCAATTCTCGCAGTTTCTCTTGCATGTGCAAAAGCTGCTGCCGATTATGTTGGACTTCCGCTTTATCGCTATCTTGGAGGTTTCAATGCTAAGCGTCTTCCTGTGCCTATGATGAACATCCTCAATGGCGGTGCCCATGCGAATTGGTGCATTGATATTCAAGAATTCATGATTATGCCAGTGGGGGCCCCCTCCTTACGAGAAGCAATCCGTATGGGAGCTGAGGTCTACCATCACTTAAAGAAAGTCTTAAATGAGAAGAAACTTACGGTATCAGTCGGAGATGAAGGAGGTTTTGCACCTTCCTTACCTTCCAACGAAACTGCTATTCAACTCATCTTAGAGGCAGTACAACGCGCAGGTTATCAAGCGGGAAAAGACATCATGATTGCCCTTGATGTAGCTGCTTCAGAATTATATACTGAAAGTGGATATCGATTTGAAGGAACAGTTCGATCCAGTAAAGAAATGATTGATTATTATGAATCTCTGGTATCTCGCTATCCAATTATTTCCATTGAGGATGGCTTGGATCAGAATGACTGGGAGGGTTGGGAAGCATTAACCAAACGTCTTGGCAAGCGCATTCAAATCGTGGGTGACGACTTGTTTGTTACCAATCCAGCTATCCTAGAAGAAGGGATTCGCCGCCACGTTGGCAATTCCATCCTAATTAAGTTGAATCAAATTGGAACACTCACTGAGACGTTTGATGCTATTGAGATGGCCAAGCAAGCGGGATATACAGCCGTTGTTTCTCATCGCTCTGGTGAAACTGAAGATACGACTCTTGCCGATGTTAGCGTTGCCTTCAATACAGGTCAGATTAAGACAGGTTCTCTGGCGAGAACGGATCGAATTGCAAAATACAATCAATTGATTCGTATCGAAGAAGAGTTAGGCACTATTGCCGAATATCCTGGGCTTCATACATTTTACAACATTCGCTGAGTCCCCCAATAACATTCAGCAAGTAACGAAAGGTGGTGAACTGAATGTTAATCGATGTTAGTTCAGCTAGTCCTATTATCCTACAAGTTATCATCGGTGTTCTTCTCGTGTTCGGTCTTATAAAAGGTATCAAAGATGGAATCATCTTAGTGGTTCTTCGTCTCGCCCTTTATGTTGGAGTGGGCGTAGCAGCCTATATGTTCCATGGTACGGTTGGTGAGATGATTGCCGGTACTGGAATTTTAGAGAATTTACTCGCGCAGCTTGGAGATAACCCCATAAGCGACTTGATTGGTGGTTTAATAACTGATACATTCTACAGTGTATTAGCTGCAATTCTCATGGTCATTGTCGGTGTTATTATTGTCAAGGTTGTGCTATTTCTTATTCGAACCATTTTCAAGAAAAAAGGCGCTGTAGTGCGCATCCTTGGTGGAATTGTAAGTTTAGCATTCAACTTTGCCATTGCCTCTGTGATTCTCATTTGTATCTCATCCCCATTATTGTTTAATGGCGGAGCCGCTTGGATTGATAATTCTACGGGTGTCAAGGAAGTTTATGGTGTGGTCAACTTGATGCAAACTCAATTACGAACCAATGGAATTCCTTCCACCTTTGAAGACTTAGTCGCCATGCTTATTTTGGGACCAGATGCAGATTCAGAAGATTTGCAACGTTATCAAGAAACATTCGAACGAGTTAACCAGATTGTTGCTGACCCTGAAAGTTATGTGGATCAATTCTTAAATACCGATTTTACTTTCGATCCTGAGAATGTTGATGTTCTCATCAATGACCTTATCGTTTTTAGCGAAATTCTCGATGTAGTTCCAACCTCAGAAACGACCTTAATTCCACAAATCGAAACGATGGTTAACGATTTCTTGGCCGATGTACCAAGCGGAGAGACCGTTGAAATACCTACCGATTTGTATGATGCTTTGGAAGCCGCTCTCACCCAAGCAGGGTTTGGCAGCGAATTCCAAACAGATTTGCTTGCTTTCTTTACTACTCCTACGGCTTAATAATTTATTGATTGAATAAATAGAAACCCGTTCATTATGAGATGAGACCCTCCTGTTAGACCAACTAACAGGAGGGTCCTTTTTACTTGTTGTACAATTTGGGAAAGGTTTTTTGATCCATGCGATAAAACCAGAAATATAGTATCAATACAATTAATCCAATTCCAACGTAGAGCAGCCAAATAGGAGAATAATCCCATCGTTCCAATAAATTACCAATCAGTAATTGGCTGGCCACCGATACAATCGTAGCAATGATCGCTTGCACTCCAAAAATTCTTCCGCGATGAGAAGCAGGGATACGTCTAGTCATATAAGGGCTTCCTCCAAGAGCATTAATGACTTCGCCAACGGTGAAAACAAACATTCCTGCAAATGCCGTGATAATACCTGGAAGAAATCCAAAAATTAATAGACCCGAAAGGAACAAGACAACGCCAGTAGTCATTTTAGGGATTTCTCGCATTTTTCTTAAGGCTACGGTGAAAAGTGGGGTGGCAATGATGACAACAAAGCCATTGAAACTCGATAACAATCCATAATAGACGGCTCCTTGGGTGGGATAGAGCATCTCTAGATTGAGGGGAAGCAAGAAACTGACTAAACTATAAACGGCTCCTGCGAGTGAACCGGCAAATAGAATCCCAAAGATTACCTTGCGATCACGAAGAATGTTAAATATATTTGTGGATGCTCCATGCGAAGCTTCGTATTCATTGCTTTCTTGTACATGATTTGCTTCATTTTCGGCACGATAAGAATTCTTTTCAAAGATGAATAGAAGGATGAGAATGGTGGAAGATAAAGTTGATAGTCCATTGATAATAAACGCAAGGTTAATGTAGTTTTCAAATAGAAAACCACCAAGGGTTGGACCCAGCATAAAGCCAAGGTTAAAACCTAAATAACTCATCGAGTAAGCCTTTTCTCGTTCTTCAGTTTTGGAGAAATCCGCTACAAGAGCACTGTAGGCTGGACCTTCCATTTGAGCAAATAACCCCCCAATAAAAATGAGACCAATGGTTACATTGGAAAAAGGCAATATGCCAGCAATGATGAAGGTAGCAACTGTTATTAAATCAAAGATAATAATAATCTTTTTTCGACCGAATTTATCAGTTAGCTTTCCACCTAGAATGGCTGCGGGTAAGGAGAAAATAGTAAATATTGCTAAAGTAAGTGCAATTTCAGTGGGGGCAAAACCGAGTTTTAAACGTAACATCAAGGTTAGCATTGGATAAACAAATGAGCCCATAGCTGTGACAATACGACCAAAAAATAAAATGTATATTTCTTTCTTCAATCCGCGGTATTGATTGATAAAGTTCATCGTATGACCCCCAATGTTCATGCCTGCTCCATTATACGCTTTTATGAATGAAGAAAAAAGACTCAAGAACAAAATCCATATACGATTTCGCTTGCATTTTATAGGCATATTTCTTATAATGACAATGCTGGATTTTATGCGCAGGTGGCGGAATCGGTAGACGCGCATGTTTGAGGGGCATGTGGGTAACACCGTACGAGTTCAAGTCTCGTTCTGCGCACCAGTCAAGAATAAAAGTGACCAATTTTGGTCGCTTTTTTTGTATCTCTTTGTAAGCGCTTTATCAATCACCCATTTACAGAAGTTAAAAAACAAATAATCTTTAAGAAATCGTGCTTTTTTAAAGCAAATTTATGTTATAATCAATTTGTCAAAATTGATGAGATGGGAGCTATTGGAACATGTTTCTTTTTACTTTCCTTCCAGCTGTAATTCTGTTTGCCCCGCTTTTTTTGCGTTACTTTAAAAAGAGTGATGATTTTAAAAAGATTTTAAAAGTGATAGCAGTCATCCTTTTTTTCTCGTATGTCCTCCAATTAGAAATGAATTTGGCCATTGATCGAACCAGCGCATTGCATGGTGGCCCCTTCTCACCCTCACTTACTATTTGGATGGTAATTCTTCGATGGCTTGCAGGAATTATTACCGTAGTGGGGGTCACCGCCCCCTTCTTCCCGAAAAACCGCTCCTTCCAATTATTACTGATGTGGGTTGCTCCCCTTGTACTAGTGCTCAATATTCTTTACTTTCCCCAAAACTTGATTGCTTATTATGGCTATTCAGTGGACCCTTTGCAACGTTTTCAAACCTATGCAATGTTTATTCAATACAATGCAATCTTGTTAATAATTTTGCTTACCCATTTATCAAACTATAAGAAACCATTTGTTTTTCCAACAAAACGCGAGTTACGAACCTTGTTTTTCGTCTTTTTAGCATTGTTGCCCACGATGATGCCTCAGCATGCTTTACAAATATTCTTTGGTCCTCTTGGTTCAAGTACAGACGGTTTTACGGTTATCCACCGCCTAACCATCTACTTTTCTTTTGCGTCTATGGCTGCGATTTATATAGGATTGCGCAATCAAACGGAAGATAATCGAAAACTAGCCATCATTGTCATGTCAATATCTTCGGTGTTTCAATATTTATATGTTCAGCGATTGGGTCTTGGAGCATTACCTCTACACTTATGTAATACCGCAATTTTCCTAATGCTCATTGCTTTTGTGTTTAAAGTAAAAAGTATCTTTTTCTTTTCATATTTTGTCAACGTTCTTGGTGCGTTGTGTGCGATTATCCTTCCTGGGGTTCATAGCGATGCTTTTCATATGAGTAGTGTCATGTTTTGGTATAACCACATTTACGCTTTCATTTTACCCTTGCTAGCGGTCGGTCTGAAAATATTCCCACGCCCTAAATTTCGCATGATGATGGGGGCAATCGGAATATTTACCATCTATTTTGTGGCTATGATGTTTGTAAATGCATGGTTTAACAACTATGAAACTGTGGATTATTTCTTCCTATACAGCGATTTCTTTGTCGACAAATTTCCGTTTGCATTTCCAATCAAGGTCCACAATGTCCTATTGTTTACCAGTGGACAATTGGTATTCCGTTTTTACTGGCTCTACAACCTTCTGATTTATATCGCTTTTATCATCTTAATGTTTATTATGTGGGCGGTATATGATTATGGATTCCAAATTTCGGATTCTTTGAAGGCATTGCATCTCAAACTTCATCAAGATCGAATGGATATGTTATCGTTACGAAAAGAAATGAATGGTCGCCCTATAAGCGAGCCCTTGAATTTGGAGGGGATAAAAATGATTAAAATTGAACACTTTACCAAGCGCTATGGTAGTGCAAAACAACCCGCTGTTGATGATTTTACCCTGGAAGTCCATGATGGGGAAGTGTTTGGATTTCTTGGTCATAATGGTGCGGGGAAATCAACTACAATCAAAAGCCTCGTTGGTATTCAAAGTATCACAAGTGGTCGCATGGAAGTTGCGGGTTATGATGTGGCAAAGCAACCCATCGAAGCTAAATTAAGAATAGGGTATGTTTCCGACAATCATGCCGTCTATGAACGATTGACTGGACGTGAATACATCAATTATATTGCTGATCTTTATTTGGTCCCCAAACAAGAGCGTGATGAACGCATCGAAAAATATGTTAAGATGTTTAATCTTTCGCACGCAATCGATAATGAAATCAAGAGTTATTCCCACGGAATGAAGCAAAAAATAGTGGTCATTGCTTCCTTAATTCATGAACCTAAAGTATGGATTCTTGATGAACCGTTGACCGGACTTGATCCTGTCAGTTCTTTCCAAATTAAAGAAGTCATGCGAGAACATGCCAATCGCGGAAATATTGTTTTTTTCTCGAGCCATGTCATCGAAGTAGTTGAAAAAATATGTGATCGAATTGCCATCATTTCCCATGGGAAACTCCAAGGAGTCTACGAACTGAAGAAGATTCGTGAACAGGGGATGTCTTTGGAAGAACTATATATGAGCCAAGTGGCCGCCATGCAAGCGGATGGGAAATAGTCATGTTTGCTCGTATTAAAGTACTTGCATTATTGCAAATATCCAATAAATATAAAATCAAACGCTTTGATTATTCCAAGCGTTTTCGAATAATTGCTAGAGCTTTTCTTTATCTATTAATGCTTGTGGTTTTAACAGTTGTTTTTGCAGGATTCACTCTTGTTTTAATTGATATCATTGGTTTACCAAGGAATTCATCCATTCTTACCTTTGTAATCGTCGTCATGCAAGCATTTGGTATTGTATCCTGCCTTGTGGGACTTAACAAGAATTTATATACAAGCAAAGATAATCCAATCTTACTTGCATATCCGGCTCGCCCCATTGAAGTGTATATTAGCAAGCTATTGGTTTATTATATCTATGAACTAATTAAAAGCATTTCCTTTTTCATCCCATTCTTTTTTGGTTTTGGAATTTATATGGGTATATTTACTGCGCTTTATGCCATCAATACCATTCTAATGGCACTGATTCTTCCTGTTTTTCCTGTTCTTATTGGTGCGCTTGTAACTATTCCCTTGCTCTTTATTAAGAGAATTTTCCAAGCGAATGCATGGTTAAAAGGCTTATTTGGCATTGCGGGGTTAGTCGTTTTATTCATTGGATTACGTTATGCTCTTTCTTTTTTACCTGTTCCCCTGCGTATTCTTGCCATGTACGACGTCTTTGTCGATGGTTTAAAAGCAGTGATTGCGACTACCAACCAGATCGCCACTTTTTACAATGTGATTGGGTATATGTTTTTTGGCCAGCAAATTGTTCAAGGATACGCCATTTTAACAGGAGCAGTGATTACATTATTGTTATTAATCATCTTCATATCGCGTCCTTATTATCTTAAAATGGCTTCTCGTTCCTCCGAACATGCAAATTTAAAAAAGCACAAGGGAGAGAACATCGTTCATACGAATACATTTTTTACTTTTATTCGTAAAGAGTGGTTATTAACCATTCGTAACCCTGCTGAGTTTATAAGCAATTATTCCTTTATGATTGCCACCCCTTATGTTTTGTTTACTATGATGACCATTTTTGCTAGTGTAGATCGTGATAAATTAGGGAATATTATGTTAATCACATTTTCCCTGCTTATTACCTTGCTCATGGCTACCGCATCCAATACCGCTAGTGCCACCGCAGTGACTGCAGAAGGACAAGAATTCTCTTTGTTAAAAACAGCCCCTGGAAAAGTTTCAAACATGGCATGGGCAAAAATCATATTTAATCTAGCCTTTTCTACCATAATGATTATACTAAGTTATGTACTAGTAATTTTGTTTTGTGATCGCATTGATTTTGTCCAGCCATTATTAATCATGATGGGGGCAGCTGTTTTAATCAATGGAGGTTTAATCTTTTGGTCCTTTCAACTCGACTTATTGAATCCACAATTGAGCGAGTATGCAGTCAGTGGCGCTTCTGCTCATGCCAAAAACTTCTCGAAATCGATTACCCTTGGATTCCTCAGCAGCGTGCTCTTTACGGTTTTATTCATGTTGTTCTTTCTCGAAAACACAACCGATGAAATACGAAATATTAAAATTCTTGCTTTGGTGCTTGTATTCTTTGCCACTCGGTTTTACTTTTTTGTTCTCAATATGCGCGCCTACTTTAAAGAAATTGAGCCGTAAGGAGGTGAGGATTCTTGAATAAGAAAACTGTTGCATTATTCTTGTTTGTCTTTTGCGTTATTTCAGTTATTGCAATTGGGATCTATGGCAAGATTCCAGATCCCGCAAGTACGATTGCTGTAACAAAGATCGAATTCATTGATACTTCACGTCCAGAATTTGACTTTGAATGTGAACGTACGGAAGAAGATAATAAAATCATTTATATTGAACGTGGCAATCCGAATTATCAACTAACTTGGCGGATTACTCCTCAAGATGCCACGGATCAAATGGTGACATTTGTGGTGATTACAGGAGGAGAATTTGTTCAAATATCGACGACAGGAATGGTAACATTTTTAGAAGAAGTTGCAGTGACGATTCGCATTCAAAGTAATCCTCAAGATGGTAGATCTGATGTCGTCATCATCGAATTCCTTGGGAATCCCGGTGGTGGAGAAGAACCCAATCCGTTTTAACATCTTTTATAAGTTGTGAGATTATAGGAAAGAATTCTCAAGTTGCAATTTGTCGAATGGAAAGGAAAGGTTGAGCAGAATGAAAAAACGATTTCAGTTATTTGCCAAACTAGTTGCCCTGTTTCTTGCGGTCTTTACGCTTGCTGGTTGTTTTCAACGAAGCGTAGTAGTCACATTTAATACCAATGGAGGCAGTGCAATTACAGAGCAAATCATTGCGGTAGGGGGAACCGTCGACATGCCAGACGATCCCACTAAAACGGGGTATGATTTTTCGGGATGGTTTCAAGATGTGGATTTAACAAGTTCATTTTCGGAAACAACCACCGTTGAGGAGAATCTAACTTTATACGCCAAATGGACGCCTAAGAATTATACAGTTAGTTGGGATACTGTGGGTGGTAATGATATTGACCCCACGACCGTACCTTATCGCGGAAATATTGCGCGACCTTCCCCTAATCCTACCAAGGAAGGCTTCGTTTTTGCAGGATGGTATGAAGACGCAGCTTACACAACTGCTTTTTCAACCAATAAAACGATGCCTTACAACAACATCACTTTTTACGCTCGCTGGAGTGAAGGGGAATTTAGCCTAGCATTTGATTCCAAAGGTGGGGCTGCCATTACTCCGATTGAAGGAACTTATGGCGACGAGTTAACCTTACCTGAACCAACACGAGTTGGCTATACTTTTGCTGGGTGGTATGAAGAAGAAACTTATGAAACTCTTTTCGTAAGTGAAACCATTCCAAGCCGCAGTATGACTCTGTATGCCAAATGGCAGCCTGTTTCCATTACGGTAACATTTGTTGAATACGAAGGAGTCAGTACGACAACAACGGTCCCATACAATCAACCCGTTTCTGAACCAGCTTCCCCCACACGCTCAGGCTATACCTTTGCTGGATGGGAAGTACGAGGAAC
>JBAYCP010000010.1:0-11913 GCA_041668665.1 Bacilli bacterium
CCACATTCATCATTGCATCGGATTGTGTTTGACTCAACATCATCACTTCTCCAAAAGAATGTTCCACGGTTCTTCCGACTCGCCCGACCATTTGAGTTAATGTCGCTTCATCATAAATGGGATGATTGGCCTCCCATATCACTACTTGCAGTCCATCAATGGTAATTCCTCGCTCCAAAATGGAAGTTGAAACCAACCAAGAAAAACGCCCCATTTGTGCCATCCGAAACACTTGTTCTCGAAGAAGGGACTGACTATGTAAGATGAGCGTATCGGCATGAATCATTTGGAGAATTTTCCCCAATTGTTCCGCACGCCTTCGAGTAGGAACATAGATGATGACTGGATGTTGAAGCGATAAATGATGCTGAAGAAATCGTTTTAGGGCTTGGATTAATACTGGAGTGTATCCCACAATAACTTGAGGGATAGGGATTGGGACTCCGTGGTGTCGACGGTTTAAGGTTGCGACTGCATGATTCTTAATCACGGTCTTTGAAAAGGTCGCACTTAAATACAAGGCTCGTCCAGCCGTACTGAGTCGAGCATACCCTAACAAAGATGCATTCTTATGAAAAGGAAAGGCGTCATATTCATCAAGAATCAAAAGGCCAAATTTCCCTTGATAGCGTGCAATTTGATGGGTAGTTAAAGCAATAATATCTCCATCTAAAGCATGACTGTGGCCCCCATAAACGAGCGTTACCGCTAACTTTGGAAATGCAGCTTGCAAGCGTGATCCGAGTTCAAGGACTAATTCCCTTCGCGGCACCGCAAACCCCACGCGCTTCCCTTGCTGCACCGACACTGCAATTGCGGCATATGTTGCTTCCGTTTTCCCAGCACCACATACCGCAGAAATATACATCTCTTGAGGGCCATGAAGGATTTGGTTGGATAATTGTTGTTGCTCCAACGTGAGTGGATGAGGGTAAATGGGTGTGACTCTTTTAGGAGGACGTTTCGGTGGAATTTTTGCGATCGGATACTGATATTGAAGGCATATGCGACAGCAAATCTGTTCCTTTTTTTGGAGAAAAAAATGAGGATCTTGGTTGTGACAAATCGGACATTCCATTGAATCACTTCCTTATGAAAAAAACCACTCTCTTCTTTCATAGAAGCGAGTGGTGTGAATTCCTAATGGCTATTTCCGAATGTATTGAACCACAACGGTTCCCGGACCTGCATGAGCGCCTAAGACAGGAGGCAATATTAAGGTTTGCGCCTCAACACCAGGGAAATACTCTTTAATAAGATCCAGCGCAAGTCGTGCTCCATCCAGGGCGTTGGCATGACAAATATAAATTTTATGTTTCAGACCTACTCCCATTTTTGTAAGATGCTTCATCACAGTTTTAAGAGCATCTTTCATGGTGCGTGCTGGCAATCCAAAACGATCCACATGATTTCCGCCTTCACCAAGTGTTAAAATTGGTTTGATTCGGAGCATTCCAAGAATGATACTAGCGGCTCTAGTTAAACGTCCGCCTCGTTGAAGATAGCGCATATCCACGGGAATCATAAAAGATTCCGTATCCTTTGAACTTATTTCTAATTCCTGCAATATTTCATCAAGATTTTTGCCTTCAAGCGCTAATTGTTGGGCTTTCTCAACAAGATATCGCTGTGCTGCACAAATGGTATGAGAATCAAAGACATGAATACGATTAGGATCTTGCGACATTGTTCCTGCCAAAATAGCGCCATTATGCGTTCCACTAAGTCCAGCAGCGGGTGTGATATTCAATATTTTGCAGGTAGAAGGGACAGCATCGTAAGCCTTTGTGATATCTCCGATTGTCGGTTGAGAAGTTGTCGGAATAGGAACGCGCTCATCCAATAAAGTTGTGTAAAAATCACTGGCATCCAATTCAACTGTATCAAGATACGATGCACCATTCAATTCAATGTTTAATGGAGAAACGACAATTCCTTGCACCGCGCCTTCGGCAACTGTAAGGCTTGAACAGGTATCAGAGAAAATTCGTACTTGTTGTTGCATAAACGTCCTCCTCGAGTATGTTATAATTATACCGACTTTTCATCATATAGAAAAGCATTATCGTAAGGAGTTTCACAATGATTTCGATTCAAGAACCGAATACCATCATTTATGAAGTGGAACGATCCCAATTTATTGGGGTTGTTTTCCCCTGCGATTCGCTCGAATCGATCCAAATACACTTGAAGGAACTTCGACGAAAGCACCCCAAGGCCACTCATCATTGTTACGCGTATCGTCTTCAATTAGGTCTTGAAAAGCAAAGTGATGATGGCGAGCCATCAGGAACTGCTGGCGCTCCCTTGCTAGCTTCCTTGCGACAACATAATCTTCAAAATGTGCTTGTGGTAGTCGTGCGTTATTTTGGTGGAATCAAACTAGGAACTGGCGGATTAACTCGCGCCTATCGTGAATGCGCCGAACGCACATTAGCTACCGCCATCCGTCGCTATCGTGCCAAACTGTCACACATAGAAATAGCGTCTGACCATTCGGATTTCCAAAAACTTCTCTATGAAGCCGAACAACTTCCTTGCCTCATCTTATCCCGTCATTACGATTATTTACCCCCAAGTCTTGAACTTGCATGCGAAGATTCTCTAATCGAGTATTTGCAAGATTTCTTTCATTATCGGTTAAAGGTAACTGTTATGTCTCCCGATGAATTCGATGTCCCCGAAAACCTCTATCAACAGCTTGTTTCATCAAAAAAAGGCTGATTTTGAAGTCCCCAATTCGAGGATTTCTTCATCATCAGCCTTGATATTTTTAATAGGCAGTCCAACCAGCGTCTGCAACAATAACGGCCCCATTGACAAAACTAGCATCGGAACTCGCAAGGAATAATGCAACCGCTGCAATTTCTTCGGGTTCGCCAGCCCGAGGATTCAAACCAATCCCCGCCATCGCTCGCCCCATTCCAAATTCATCCGGGTGCTTAATCATATTCCCAATGTTGGTATTGACTCCTCCTGGTGCGATTGCATTGCATCGAACCCCAGAAAGTGCATATTGGAAGGCAATATTTTTGGTTAAACCGATGACAGCGTGCTTCGAAGCAGTATAAGCTACCCCTGCACGCGAACCGTTCAGTCCCCCCACAGAAGCAATATTAACGATGACTCCTGCCTTCTTTTCCAAGAAAATGGGCATCGCTTTCCGTAAAATGCGCATGGGTCCAGTGACATTGACGCCAAAGACACGATCCCACATTTCATCATTTACTTTTTCGATTGGCATAAAATTATCCATGATGCCCGCATTATTAACAACAATGTCAATCGTACCAAAACGTTGTAGGGTCTTTTCAACCATGGCATCCACATCAACTTGTTTGGAAACATTTCCTACGACTACCAAAGCCTCGCCGTGATCCGACTCAATTTCTTTCGCAACAAGTTCCGCGGTTTCTTGATTGATGTCTGAGACAACGACTTTGGCTCCTTCTTTCGCATACAACTTGGCGATGGCGCGTCCCATTCCACTTCCCGCACCCGTCACAATTGCAACTTGACCTTGTAATTTCTTCATGGTTTTCCTCCTTAGTTTGCTGTTCAATGAACCATAAACAAATCGAAAAAACGACATAAGAATGTGAATAATTTCATAATAAAATATTTAATAAGTACGGATTTATCAGTGTTTCCTCCCCAAACACTCCTTTATTATAGGTAATATGCGCCAATTAGTCAATAACATTGAGATATTATTCACAAAGTAATCGAACAAAAAAAGGATCTCCATTTGGAGACCCTAGTTTATTGTATCGAACTATTAATGCTTGGTTTGAACCACATGAATCCGATTGAGTGCACGTTGAAGCGAAAGTTCCGCGCGACGCACATCAATGTGTTCACTATGCTCTTTAAGTCGCAGTTCCGCCCGATCTTTGGCTGCTTCGGCCCGTTTTAAATCAATGGAATCTTTGGATTCACATGAATTGGCCACGACGCGGGTCAAGGTTGGGGTGACATATAGGATTCCACCACTCACTGCATATTCTTTGACCTGACCATCGAGGTGAAGGTAAAGTGCAGAGATTTCAACCGGGGCAACCAAGGGAATGTGGCGCGGCAAAATGCCGATGTACCCTTCTGCAGTTTTAATCATCATTTTATCAACGTCTCCGGAGAAGACTTCTCCGTATGGCGTGATGACTTTGAGTGTGAATTTCACTTGGCTTCGCCCGCCTTGTTTTTGCGGTTGGCATATTCAGGAATGGTCATGGCACGTTTCATTGCATCCTCAATCGTTCCAACATACATAAAGGCTTGTTCGGGTAAGTCATCGTATTTCCCAAGTAAGATTTCTTTGAAGGAACGCACGGTTTCCGCAATAGGAATGTAAATTCCTGGCATCCCCGTAAATTGTTCCGCAACGTGGAAAGGTTGCGATAAGAAGTTACGAATCCGACGAGCCCGACCCACAATAATCTTATCTTCTTCGGACAGTTCATCCATCCCAAGAATAGCAATGATGTCTTGCAACTCTTTGAAGCGTTGCAACAAGGATTGAACTTGACGCGCAACATCGTAGTGTTCTTCACCAACAATTTTGGGGTCCAACATCCGTGAGGAGGAGTCCAAAGGATCGACTGCAGGATAAATTCCAAGTGCAGCAATGTTCCGATCCAAAACGGTTTTGGCATCCAAGTGTGAGAAGGTGGTGGCAGGAGCAGGATCGGTTAAATCATCAGCAGGAACATAAATGGCCTGAACCGATGTGATGGATCCTTTTTTCGTGGAAGTAATCCGTTCTTGTAATTGTCCCATTTCAGTAGCAAGTGTCGGTTGATATCCGACTGCAGAAGGCATACGGCCGAGCAAGGCCGACACTTCTGAACCCGCTTGGGTAAAACGGAAGATGTTGTCAATAAACAACAAGACATCTTGTCCTTCTACATCACGGAAATATTCAGCCATAGTGAGTCCCGAAAGACCCACCCGCATTCTTGCTCCTGGAGGTTCATTCATTTGACCAAAGACCAAGGCTGTTTTTTTCAAAACGCCAGAGTCTTTCATTTCATTGTATAAATCGTTTCCTTCACGAGTACGTTCACCGACACCAGCAAAGACCGAAATTCCTCCATGCTCGGTGGCGATGTTATCAATAAGTTCTTGAATTAAGACCGTTTTGCCAACACCAGCTCCACCAAAAAGACCGATTTTTCCGCCTTTGGCATATGGACATAGCAAGTCGACTACTTTAATCCCAGTTTCCAAGATTTCAGCTTGTGTTTTTTGATCTTCATAGGTTGGCGCCGCCCGATGAATTGGGTGGCGTTCTTCTTCTTTGGCATCACCAAGTCCATCAATGGGCTCGCCGAGCACGTTAAACATGCGCCCAAGTACGGCTTTGCCGACTGGGACCGTAATGGGAGATTCCGTACTGACTGCTTCGGTTCCCCGAACCAATCCATCGGTAGGTCCCATCGCGACGCAACGCACCACATCGTCCCCGATATGTTGCGCCACTTCGACGGTTAAGTCTTGTGCTTTACCTTCAACCGTAAAAGCGATTTTAATCGCTGTCAACAATTTAGGCAATTTTCCTTCCGGAAAGCGAACGTCGACCACCGGGCCCATGACTTGGATGACTTTTCCGGCAGCTGGTGCTGCTGGTTTGTTTTCTTTCACCATATCTAGTGGCACCTCCTTATAAGGCATTCGCGCCCGACACCACTTCAGAGATTTCTTGGGTGATCGCCGTTTGACGCGCTTTGTTGTAAAGTAATTGTAATTTTTCTTTCAGTTCATCTGCATTATCAGACGCACTTTCCATCGCGGTTCGACGGGCTGCTTGTTCGCTCACGTGCGATTCGACCAATCGACCATAAATGGTCGAGTCGAAGTACATGGGCATCAACGAATCGAGAATGGAAACTGCACTTGGTTCGAATAAAGTATCCAAGAATTCTTTTCCTTTTTTCTCTTCGATGTGGAATTGTTCTTTATCGACAGGCAACAAGTCCACGGAGACAGGTTGGAAAGTGACCGAGTTGACAAAACGAGTATACACGAGGCTTACCCGTCCAACACTACCGTTCACATAAGCACCAAGCGCTTGTTTTGCAACCGCGCGAGCTTGTTCCCATTCCCGACCTGTCATATCTTCAGGATAGACAGCGGTTACTGGTACACTACGTGCCCGGAAGAAACTTGCGCCTTTGCTCCCAATAACAATTAATTGGTCTTGTTCGGGACGATAGCCACGAGTCATAAAATATTTCAAGAGATTGGAGTTATAGCCCCCACACAATCCTAAACTAGAAGTCACCACTATATAGAGGGTTCCTTTGCTGGGATCGCTGGGTTGCAAGTAGGGACTCTCGGCATCCTTCGCGCGAGTGACAATATTGGCCACCAAATCCATTACTTCATCCGTGTATCCCTTCACCGTCGCCAAACGATCTTTGGTTTTTTTCAATTTGGCGGTGGCGACGAGTTCCATGGCTTTGGTAATCTTACGGGTGGCAGTGACCGAACGGATGCGCCGTTTGGTCGCTTGCATTCCTAATGCCATGCCCTCACCTACTTACTGAGTGCCATGACGAAACTCTTGGTAAATCCTTCACAAGCCTCTTTCAAGGCCTTCTCTGTTTTTTCCGAAATGGCTTTGGTCGTATCGAGTTCTGAGTAAATATCGGCGTGTTTTGCTTTGATAAAATTAATCCATTCTTTTTCATAACGACGAATTTCATGGACAGGAACTTCTTTAATAAACCGATGCTTGACGGCAAATAAGGCCAAGACTTGATCGATGACATAAAGAGGTGACGCGACAGGTTGTTTCAACACTTCCATCACACGAGCCCCATGTTCCAAGACACTCTTGGTAGCGGCATCGAGGTCACTTCCAAATTGTGAGAAGGCTTGTAGTTCGCGATAGTTAGCAAGTTCCACTTTAAGAGATCCCGAAACTTGCTTAATGGCCTTGACTTGAGCAGCAGAGCCTACCCGAGACACGGAAAGACCTGAGTCAATGGCCGGACGTTGCCCAGCATTGAAGAGTTCGGTCATCAAGAAAATCTGACCATCGGTAATGGAAATAACATTGGTAGGAATATAGGCCGAAATATCACCGGCTTGCGTCTCAATGATTGGCAATGCGGTAATGGACCCACCGCCATTTTCGGGTCCTACCCGACAGGCGCGTTCCAACAAACGAGAGTGTAGATAGAAGACATCGCCAGGATAGGCCTCACGTCCTGGTGGTCGACGGAGCAACAACGACAGCGTACGATACGCTACGGCATGCTTCGATAAATCATCATAAACGATAAGAACATCTTTGCCTTGTTCCATCCACTCTTCACCCATGGTTACACCGGCATAGGGCGCGATGTATTGCAAAGGTGCTAGTTCACTGGCGGTTGCAGAAACAATGGTGGTATAATCCATTGCCCCGGCTTGACGAAGTTGTTCAACAATTTGTGCGACCGTAGAATTTTTTTGACCAATGGCCACATAAATGCAATTCACATTTTGGCCTTTTTGGTTAATAATGGTGTCAATCGCAATGGATGTTTTTCCAGTTTGACGGTCACCGATGATTAATTCCCGTTGACCACGGCCAATAGGAATCATGGAGTCAATGGCTTTAATCCCTGTTTGCAAAGGAACTGAAACCGAACGGCGCGTCATAACCCCTGGCGCAACTCGTTCAATTGGACGATATTTATCGGTTTTGATCTCTTTCCCACCATCAATGGCTTGACCGAGGGAATTAACGACACGACCGAGTAAAGCATCGCCGACTGGGACTTCAACCACACGACCCGTCCGTTTCACTTCGTCGCCTTCTTTGATGTTCTTATCCGATCCCATCAAAACGGCCCCGACGTGTTCTTCTTCTAAGTTCAACACCATGCCAAAAACTTTTCCAGGAAATTCCAATAGTTCTCCGGCCATGGCTTTATCCAAGCCATAAATCAATGCGATCCCGTCACCAACCGTGACGACGGTACCGACATCATTGGCTTCCATTTGATGTTCGTAGTTTTTAATCTGCTCTTTAATGAGAGCACTAATTTCACTTGGTTTAATTGTCACAGGGCTCACCTCTTTCCTTCAAGAAGCTCATACTTCAGCGAATCAATCTTGCTCTTAATTGAACTGTCATACACGGTGTCTCCCACGACGACCCGTACTCCCCCAAGAAGTGCAGGATCGAGTTCGTTGACGAGTTCGACATGAACATTACTCGCCTTTTCCACCGCGGCGGATATCGCCTTGAGTTCGTCGGGGGTCAAAGGTGTGACAGAGAAGACGACGCCTTCTTTGATGCCACGCTTACGATTGACCATCGAAATGAACTCACGACAGATGCTTTGAATTTGGTTGAACCGTTGCTTGTCCACCAATAATTTCAAAAAATGCAGAACAGTCGTTGATAGGCGAGCGACAAACACTTCTTGAATGAGCTGTTTTTTGTCGTTCGCAGAAACTTTAAAATGGGATAAAACCGTGGCCAAGTCGGGATAAGCATTCAAAACTCCTGCGACTTCGCGCAGTTCCGTTTGATAGGCTAGTGTTTGGTTTTGTTCTTCCGCAAGCGCATATAAGGCACTCGCGTAACGACTGGCTAAGCTTTCCATTAGTGACCAACTTCCTTCACGAAGTCCTCAACCAATTTGCGAGTATCTTTGTCGGAAATTTCCCGACCAATGACTTTGGTGGCGGCCACGAGAGCAACATCAACAATTTCTTCACGAATTTGTCGTTGAGCTTTGGTTTTTTCCATTTCAATGTCGCGATTCGCTTGTTCGCGTTTGGCTTTGGCTTCCTGTTCTGCTTTGGTCAAGATTTCATCGCGTTGATTCAGCGCGCTAACCTTGGCGTCTTCCACGATGGTGCGCGCTTCCTTATAGGCTGATTTCAACGTGGTCTCCGCCTTGCTCATTTCGTTTTCTGCTTCTGCCTTTAAGGTTTCAGCATTTTTCACGGTATTATGCACAAATTCTTTGCGTTTTTCGATGTATGCTTTTGCATGCTTCCACAAATATTTGCGCACCATGATAACAATAAACAAGGTGGCGATGAGTTGGGTAATGACGGCGGACAACGATGGAAAAATGCGAGCACTAACGTCTCCCAATACTTCACCGAAGTCTTGTGCTAACACAACAATGTGCACTGCGTTTTCCTCCTTTCGCCTTCCTCAACAAGAATACATTCATCGACGTGTCAAAAAATAACCCGTCTAGGCTCTTGCGACGAAGATCAAAAGAAGCGCAATAACGAGACCGTAAATACCGGTCGTTTCCGAAAGTGCAATCCCAAGAATCATATTACTACGGATTGTTCCTTCGAGTTCTGGGTTGCGTGAAATGGCTTCCAAAGCCTTCCCTGCAGCATACCCTTCACCAATCCCAGGACCAATCCCAGCAATGGCGGCAAGACCGGCACCGGCAAAGGCTAATCCTCTGGCGATGATGCTTGCGGTTTCGACGTCAAACAACATCTCAAATAACATAAACATTTCCTCCCTTTAGGTTATTAAATCTATTACGCATCCACTTCGCTAGGAATCTCGGCTGAAATAAATAAGACGGACAGCGAGAGAAAGACCAGCGTCTGGATTAGCGCCCCGAATAAGTCGAAATAGGCATGTAGAAACGGTGTAATAAACGGCGCGATAAAGTTAAAGTTTCCTAAGCCAACTAAATTGAACAGCATCTCGGTGATATTGCCCGTCGCCCAGTACACCATCGATAGGATAATTGTTCCCGCCAACGCATTGCCAAACATACGAAACGAGAGCGAGATGGCATTGGCCGGAAAAGTTAAGATATTAATGGGCAAGAAGACTGCGAAAGGTGAAGTAAACCGTTTGAAATAACTCCACTTCTGATACTTAAAGGCCACAGCATGGGTTGAAATAAAGGTCACCAAGGCAAAGATTAATGGAACGGCATAATAGCCGACTGGTGAAGGCAACGCCAACATGCCGGAGATAAACGAAATTGGCAAATAGATGGCAACTGCACAAAAATAAGGAGCAAATCCCTTCATCCGGGGGCCTCCCATATTCATGGTCCAACCTTCAATTCCACCAACAATGGTTTCTCCAAGAAGCACAGCAGTCGAAGGCCGCGCCAAAGGATCAGCTTTTTTCATTTTGTTTCCAATCACAATGGCAAATACCCCTACTGCAATTGCAATTAGAATTGACGAGTAAATTTCGGCTGGCAATTCAAGCAAATATTGAGTTACCATATCTCCGAAGCTTAACCAATTAATGTTCACGACTCCCCATCCCTTTCTTACGACGATACGTTAAAACTAAAGACAATTTTAACACAAAGAAACCGAAAAATAAAGGTATAATATGCAGTGTTTCCGGAAATAACATGGCAAGAATCATCACACCCGCATACAACGACATGCGAATCACTCGATTCAACAACAATCCCCCGCGTAAAAAAGCCATCGATCCATGCATACCAAACCACTTCAGAATTTCAAATCCAAGTAAGGAAACAAGTGAACCTGCCGCAAATCCCAATGCATAATTGAATTGTGGCCAAAACACGAGCAGTAACAACGCTGAGCCTGCGGCGGTTATGCCAAGTGCCAAGCGAAGGACCCGTCCATCGTTCATCGTTTCTTCCCCCCATAGGTAAGCATCTTTACAAATGCCCCAATAATTCCGGCAAATGAAAATATTAAGGTTAAAATTGGGCTCCAACCAAGCCATTGATCCAAGAACACTCCACTTAGGATAGACCCCACAATGATTCCAACCAGTTCAAATGCCATTTGGATGCCATTGTATTGGTCCCGTCGTTGTTTGGGATCAATCATTTGGTACCAAACAGGCGATCACCGGCATCCCCAAGTCCCGGCACAATGTAACCGTGTTCATTCAAACATTCATCTTGAGCAGCCAAATAGATGTCTACATCAGGATGCTCTTTTTGCACCAAATCAATCCCTGTTTGTACCCCTACAATGCAAATAAGCTTGATGTCTTTGGCGCCTCGTTGTTTCATCAAACGAATGGCGGCTACTGCGGTCCCTCCTGTGGCAAGCATAGGATCCAAGACAAACACAACGGATGAGTTCATTTCTTTTGGAAATTTCGCATAGTACTCGCAGGGTTGCAAAGTGGTTTCATCCCGATACAATCCCACATGACCGATTTTAGCAGTGGGGATGATTTGACGAATACCATCGACCATCCCTAGACCTGCGCGCAAAATGGGTACTAAGACGACTCCCTTGGCGAGTTGAGATCCTTTGCAAGGCCCCACAGGAGTCATAATATCGACCGATTCTACTGGCAAATCTCGAGTAATTTCATACGCCATCAATCCCGCAAGTTCATCTAGGTTCTCCCGGAAATCTTTGGTCCCTGTCTCTTGGCGTCGCATATAAGTCAGCTTGTGATTAATCAACGGATGATTTAATACATGTAGCACGCGTAAATCGACCTCCTTTGGTTATTCGGCGTAAATCGGTAATGGCGCAGCCAGTTCACGAACTTGTCGACGAATCTGTTGTTGAAGTGCACGATTGTCGGGTTCACGTAGAATTTGCGCCAGCCAAGTGGCCACCCAACGAAATTCCTTTTCTTGAAACCCTCGCGTGGTCATGGCAGGGGTGCCCAACCGAATACCCGAAGTATAGGCGGGTTTTTGAGGGTCAAAAGGAATCGCATTTTTGTTACAGGTAATCCCAACATCATTCAGTAGGGTTTCCGCTTGCTTGCCATTGAGGGAAGTTGGACCTCGCAAGTCGACCAATAAGAGATGATTATCGGTTCCCCCCGATACCAATCGGAATCCTTCTTGAGTAAGTTGATCCGCAAATGCTTGTGCATTGGCAATCACTTGGGCTTGATACGTGCGAAAGGCCGGCGTCATAGCTTCAGCAAAGCAAATGGCCTTGGCAGCAATGATATGTTCC